>JAJPZP010000079.1:877-2887 GCA_021204285.1 Lachnospiraceae bacterium
CCGGGGACGGGCGCGACGACGATCCTGAAGCCGGGGGGGTATCAGCGTCTCTCGCAGATCGCGGAAAATCTCGACGAGATGGGTGTGAAGCCCTTCAGCGGCATCGATGTTGCGGCTCTGAAGAAGACCGCGCTGGCGGCACGGACGGACCGGCATCATGTGAAGCCGGCGAAGCTGCCGGGAAGCCGCAAGAGCGAGGAGACCGTGCCGATTCTGAACTGCTTTATCGCGCCCTGTGAGGAAGGCTGTCCGATTCACCAGGACGTGGCGACCTATATGCTGCTTGCAGGAGAAGGAAAATACGAGGAGGCCATGCGGGTCATTCAGGAACGCAACGCGCTGCCCTTCATCACCGGGACGATCTGTTCCCATCCCTGCATGAGCCGCTGCACGCGGAATTTTTATGAGATGCCGGTGCAGATCCGGGATACCAAGCTTGTCTGCGCGCAGAACGCCTATGAGAAAGCATTGAAAGGATTATGCGCGACCGGAAGCTGCGGCGTGAAAGCCGCGGTCGTCGGCGGAGGCCCGGCGGGTATGGCGGCGGCTTATTATCTCGCGAAAGCGGGTGCGGAGGTGTCGCTCTATGAGAAGCGCGACCGTCTGGGCGGCGTTGTAAGCGCGATTATTCCGGATTTCCGGATTGACGACAGCGTGATTGCAAAGGATGCTTCCTTCCTCACGAAGCTTGGTGTACATATTTTCTGTAATACAGAAATAAAATCTGTCGGGGAGCTGAAAAAAGAGGGCTTCGACGCGGTTGTGCTCGCGGTCGGCGCTTATCAGCGCAGCAGCCTGACCCTGGAGGGGAAGACGGCGGTGAACGCACTCGACTTCCTCGAGGAATTTAATGCGAAGAAGGGGCAGGTCGACCTCGGAAAACAGGTCGTCGTCATCGGCGGCGGAAATACCGCGATGGACACGGCGCGCGCCGCGAAGCGCTGTTCCGGCGTCGGGCACGTCTACCTTGTATACCGGAGAACGAAGAGATATATGCCGGCGGATGAGCATGAACTCCTCCTCGCGCTGGAGGACGGCGTGGAGTTCCGGGAGCTGCTTGCCCCGCTGCGGATCGCGGACGGAAAGCTCGTCTGCCATGTGACGGCGCTCGGGGAAGCGGACGCGTCCGGCAGAGCTGGAGTGGTCGAGACCGATGAGTTGGTGGAGATCCCCGCGGATACCGTGATCGCGGCGGTCGGAGAGAAGGTGCCGACCGGATTCTACGAGGAGAATGGGATCGCCGTTGACAGCCGGGGCCGCGCGCGTGTAAATGAGAGGCTCGAGACGAGTGTTCCGGGTGTCTATGTGGTCGGCGACGGCCTCTATGGACCGTCGATCGTCGTGAAAGGCATGGCGCAGGCGAAGCAGGCCGCGGAGGCAATTGTCGGAGCGGAGATTTCCGGGGATGTGGCTGTTGATGCGCCGAAGGAAGGCATCCGTGCGAAAAAGGGCGTTCTCGCGGAACCGGAGAAGCTGCCGGATTCTGCGCGCTGCTTAAGCTGCCGGACGGTTTGTGAGAACTGCGTTGACGTCTGTCCGAATCGCGCGAATGTTTCCGTGAAGGTACCGGGCTTTGACATGGCGCAGATCATCCATGTGGACTATCTCTGCAACGAGTGCGGAAACTGTAAGAGTTTCTGCCCTTATGCGAGTGCGCCTTATCTTGGCAAGTTCACGCTCTTTGCCTGTGAACAGGATATGAAAGAAAGCAAAAACGACGGCTTCACGGTGCTGAACCTTCAGCCTCTCAGCTGCAGGGTGCGGCTCTTCGGCAGCGAGTATGTCTGGACGAAGGGAAGCCCGGGGCAGCAGCCTGCGGAGGGAATGTGCGCGCTGATCGAGGCGGTGTGCAGGGATTACGCGTATCTCATATAGGAAAGAAGGAAAAGGCATGAAACGATTACTCAGAGGCGGTACGGTAGTCAGCGGCGAGGGACAGAAAAAACAGGATGTTCTGCTTGAGGGAGAAAAAATCCTTGAAGTGGGAGAAAATTTAAGCGCTGCGGATGC
>JAJPZP010000079.1:2897-6908 GCA_021204285.1 Lachnospiraceae bacterium
CCGAGGTAACGGACTTTACGGGTCGCCTGCTCTTCCCCGGTTTCATCGATGCGCACACGCACATGGCGCTCAAAGTTTCCGGCACGATCACAGCGGACAAATTTGATACCGGCACGAAAGCGGAACTTGTCGGCGGGACGACCTGCATCATTGACTTTGCAACACAGGAGCGCGGCGAGACGCTCTCAGAGGCGCTCGCGCACTGGCATACCAAGGCGGACGGCCAGTCCTCCTGCGACTATGCCTTCCATATGGCGATCGGTGAGTGGAACGAGGCGGTGAGCCGCGAGATGGAAGAGATCGTGAAAGGCGGGATATCCTCCTTCAAGGTCTACCTCACCTACGACAATCGCGTGGACGATCAGACACTCTACGAGATTCTGACACGGGTGAAGGAGCTGGGCGGCCTGGTCGGCGTGCACTGTGAGAATCACGGGATCATTCAGGCGCGGCTCGCAGAGGTGCTGCAGGAAAAGGGAAACCGGCTGGATGTGAGCGATTATCCCTGGACCAGACCGGCCGAGGCAGAGGCCGAGGCGGTCGCCCGTCTTCTGAAGATCGCGAAATGTGTCGATACACCGGTGATCGTCGTTCATCTGAGCACGGCGGCGGGCTACCGCGAGATCGAGAGAGCCAGGGCGGAGGGCCAGACGGTCTATGTCGAGACCTGCCCGCAGTATCTTGTCATGGACGACAGTCGTTATTCCCTGCCGGATGGCAGGGGCAGGCTCTATATGATTGCGCCGCCGCTGCGGAAGACTTCTGATCAGGAAGTGCTCTGGCAGGCGCTTGCGGAAGATCAATTACAGACGATTGCGACCGACCACTGCAGCTTTACGCCGAAGCAGAAGCTGGCCGGAGAGAAAGATTTCTCAAAGACGCCCTGTGGTATGCCGGGCGCGCAGGAGCGCCCCATGCTGATCTGGCATTACGGTGTGAGCGCAGGCAGACTGACGACGGAGCAGATGTGCCGCTACCTGTCGGAAAATCCGGCAAAGCAGTACCATCTCTATCCGCGGAAGGGCGCGATCGCGCCGGGAAGCGACGCGGACATCGTTGTCTGGAACCCCGAGGAGGAGTGGACGCTCAGCGCCCATAACCAGCAGTCGGCGGCGGAATACTGCCCGCTTGAGGGCGTGCAGCTCAAGGGAGTGGCGGAGAAGGTATTCCTGAGGGGCTCTCTGGCGGCGGAAGACGGAAAGATTCTGATGGCAAATGCCGGTATCTATATAAGACATTGACAGGAGCCTGAGTCGGGAGGTGTACAGACATGTACACACTGGATATTAACGGAAAAATCTATACGACAGAGCAGGATAAGAAACTGTTGCGCTATCTTCGGGATGATCTCCACCTGACGGCGACCAAGGACGGCTGCAGCGAGGGCGCCTGCGGGACCTGTACGGTGCTGATCGACGGAAAAGCCACGCGCGCCTGTATCCCCATGCTCTCGAAGCTGGAAGGAAAGAAGATCGTCACAGTGGAGGGCCTGACGGAACGCGAAAAGGAAGTCTACGGCTATGCCTTCGGCAAGGTCGGCGCGGTGCAGTGCGGTTTCTGCATCCCGGGCATGGTGCTCTCCGGAAAGGCGCTGCTTGACGTGAATCCGGATCCGACCCGTCTTGAGGTGGCTGCGGCGATCCGCAATAATATCTGTCGCTGCACCGGATACAAGAAGATTATCGAGGCGATCCTGCTGAGCGCGAAGATGTTCCGGGAGAAACTCTCCGCTGTGGACGAGGAGGGCGTTGTGTCGGTCGGTCAGGCAATGCAGCGGATTGATGCGCGGGAAAAAGTGCTCGGCACGGGCGAGTATGTGGATGATCTCTATCTCGACGGTATGATCTACGGCAGTGCGGTGCGTTCCCGCTATCTGCGGGCGCGGGTGCTCGCAATCCACACAGATGCGGCGAAGGCTCTGCCGGGCGTCGTCGGTGTCTTTACGGCGGCGGATGTTCCGGGCAGCGTGAAGGTCGGGCATCTCGTGCAGGACTGGGATACAATGATTCCGGTCGGAAAGGAGACGCACTATCTGGGCGATGCAATCTGTCTCGTAGCAGCGGAGACGCCGGAGATTTTAGAGCAGGCGAAAGAACTCGTCGAGGTGGAGTATGAGGAACTCCCGCCGGTGCTCGATCCCTTTGAGGCGATGAAGGAGGACGCGCCGCGGGTGCACACGAAGGGCAATATCCTGGCACACGAGCATCTGATCCGCGGAGACGCGGATGCGGTGATCGCGCAGTCGAAATATAAAGTGACCAATCACTATGAGACTCCGTGGACCGAGCACGCTTTCCTCGAACCGGAAGCAGCTGTCGCAATGCCTTTTGGCGATGGTGTGTTTATCTATTCGAGCGACCAGGGTGTTTATGACACACAGCATGAGTGCTGCCTGATGCTGGGGCTTCCGCCGGAGAAAGTCATCGTTGAAAATAAACTGGTCGGCGGCGGCTTCGGAGGGAAGGAGGACGTGACAGTGCAGCATCATGCGGCACTGATCGCTTACCTTACGAAGCGCATCGTGAAGGTGAAGCTGACGCGGAAGGAGAGCATCCTGATCCATCCCAAGCGCCATGCGATGTGGATGGATGTCACCTCGGCCTGTGATGAGGAAGGGCATCTCACTGCGATGAAGGCGGTCGTTGTCTCGGATACCGGCGCTTACGCCTCACTCGGCGGGCCGGTGCTGCAGAGAGCCTGTACCCATGCGGCGGGACCTTATAATTTTCAGGTCATCGACATTGACGGGAAGGCTGTTTATACAAACAATCCTCCTGCGGGCGCGTTCCGCGGTTTTGGTGTGACACAGACCTGCTTTGCCTCCGAGATGAACCTCAATCAGCTTGCGAAGCTTGTCGGTATCTCTCCCTGGGAGATTCGCTATCGCAACGCGATCCGGCCGGGCCAGGTGCTGCCGAACGGACAGCTCGCGGATTCGTCGACCGGGGTCGCGGAGACGCTGGAGGCGGTGAAGGAGATCTATGACAGAGAGCCCTATGTCGGTATCGCCTGTGCGATGAAGAATGCAGGCGTCGGCGTTGGCCTGCCGGACTTCGGGCGCTGCCGGATCCTGGTGAAGGATGGAAAGGCGCAGATCCATGCAGGCGCGTCCTGCATCGGGCAGGGCCTGGGAACAGTGCTGACACAGATTGTCTCCCAGACAGCCGGACTTACGCTCGATGAACTCGTCTATTTCCGCCCAAATACCTCACGCGCGCCGGATGCCGGTACGACTTCCGGCTCACGGCAGACGCTGGTGACCGGTGAAGCGGCGAGACGGGCGGCGGAGCAATTAAAGGATGCGCTGCAGAAGCACACGCTGGAGGAGCTGGAAGGACAGGAATTCTACGGGGAATATCTGGCGAAGACCGACCCGATGGGGGCGGACGTCCCCTATCCGGTATCTCATGTGGCCTATGGTTACGCCACACAGATGTGTGTGCTGAACGAGGACGGTACGATCAAGGAGATGGTCGCGGCTCACGATGTCGGGAAAGCGGTCAATCCGAAAAGCGTGGAAGGACAGATTGAGGGCGGTGTCGTGATGGGTATGGGTTACGCGCTGACCGAGCAGTATGTTCTCGAGGGCGGCGAGCCGAAGTCCAGATACGGTACGCTGGGACTCTGGAAGGCGGATAAGGTGCCGCCGATCCGCACGGTCATTGTTGAGAAACCGGGCATCGCGCAGGCTTACGGCGCGATCGGCATCGGGGAGATTACATCGATTCCGACGGCTCCGGCGATCGCGGGTGCATATGAGCGGCTGAACGGAGAGTTTCAGACAAAACTTCCGCTCGAGAATACGCCATATGCAAAAAAGAAAAAACGGTAAAAAAGCAAGAATGGAGATTGCCATGAATCCATCAGGGTTTATAATAAAAGGAGATATTTGTTACAGCAAAACCTGCGGGGAGCTCACAACCCTGCGGCAGGGATATCTGGGCTGTGAGAACGGTCTTGTGGAAGGAGTCTACGAGAGCCTGCCGGAGCGCTTTGCGGATATTCCGATAC
>JAJPZP010000223.1 GCA_021204285.1 Lachnospiraceae bacterium
GGAAGGGCATACCCACAGTGAGGACTGTTATGAGACGGTGACCACCCTGGTCTGCGGTCTGGAGGAAAGTGAAGGCGAGCCGGAGACACCGGAGGGACATACTCACGATGAGAGCTGCTATGACGAGGAAGGAAACCTGATCTGCGGACAGGAAGAAAGCGAAGGCGAGTCGGAGGCATCGGAAGGACATACGCATATGGAAGACTGCTATGAGACGGAGCAGGTGCTGACCTGTGATCTGGAAGAAACCGAAGGGCATACCCACACCGATGCCTGTTATGAGGAGCAGCTGGTCTGCGAACTGGAGGAACACACTCACACCGTAGCATGTCTGTCGGATGAGACCGCTGACGTGGAGACGGAGGAGGACTGGGAAGCAACCCTGCCGGAAGACCTGGAGGGGACGGCGGCGGAAGCGGTTGTTGCGATCGCCGAGAGCCAGCTTGGATATACGGAAAGCACGAAAAACTTTGTCCTTGCGGACGATGAGGAAACAAGGCAGGGCTATACCCGCTACGGGGCCTGGTATGGAGATGGATTTGAGTATGTAGATTGGGACGCCATGTTCGCAGCGTTCTGCATCCATTATGCCGGAATCTCTGAAGAGGATTTCCCGGTCAATTCCGGCGCCTATGCCTGGGCGGCGGACCTGTTGAGAGCAGGGCTTTATGCGGATGCGGCGGACTATACGCCGGAAGCCGGAGACCTGGTCTTCTTTGATACGAATGCCGATGGGAAAGCGGATAAGGTCGGAATTGTAGAAGCGGGGGAGACAGAGGATGGCACTGAGGAGGATAATCCTGCGGTAGAGAGGGAAGAGGCAGAGGAAAGCGCGGTTGAAGAGGAAGGCGTGGTTGAAGAAGAAGGCGCTGCGGCAGATGTGATTTCCCTTACGGTGATCGTGGGTGATTACTCTGCGGACGATAACCTTGGAACAATAAACAAAAATGAAAAAGACACAGATGCTGCAGTAGAAAGCGGTGCAGATGCTGTCCACAGTCTTGAAGTCGATCTGGGAGTCGGAACTATCCTGGGGTATGGTGTGCTGCCTGATATTGAGGCGTTAGATTTAACAGGAAGAGAAAGTGCAGACGGCGAATCAGCCGCCGAACTGGAAGAGCAGACGATTACAGTCACCGTGGATGACCTGATTGTGACGCTGAGCGGCCTGCTGCCTGTGAAAGCCACAGTGTCTGCAGAACCTGTCGACCTGGATCTGGAGGATCAGGAAATCCAGTTTGCCCTGGAAATATCTATCTATGACGCGGACGGCAATGAATTTGAGCCGGAGGACAACACGATCGCTGTGACTGTGGAATCGGAGAACATTACCGAGGACTGTGCCATTTATTATGTGCCGGATGAAGGTGATATGGAGGAGATTGCATCCGATTCGGAAGATGGGATGGCATCCTTTGATGCGGAGTATTTTTCTGTTTACGTCGGCATTTCAACAGAGCCAGCGTCGGAAACCACGTATGAAATCTACATGGCTGCGATTGCTGAACAGGAAGAGGCGGCCTATACCCTTGAAGCCGGTAACGATGCTGATGTGGTAGAAATTGCAGCGGCTCTGGAGGAATTGCTGGATGCTGCAAAAGCAGATCTGGCGGATGGAAATCTGACACAGGATGAGTACGATGAGATTGAGTCCGGTATCGATAAGCCGCTGACCTGGCTGGATGATAACTTTGACCTTTCCTGGACACCTGATGCAGAGAAAGACGATGCAGCGGAGGAAGAGACAGAAGAGGAAGAAGAAGCCCTGACGGTTGAATTTACCGCCGAGGCAGATGGCATCACGGTAGAAGCGTGGGCAGCAGAAGGAACTTTCCCGGAAGGCACGACCATGTCAGTTACCCTGCTGTCGGCGGATAACGAGGAAACGGCGCAACAGTACGAGGAAGCGATTGCCGCCATTGAAGAGAGCGAAGCAGAGTATGAGTATGACGGAATCGTACTATTTGACATCAGTTTCTTTGATGAGGATGGGAATGAGGTCGAGCCGGAGGAAGGAACGGTATCTGTAAAAGTTACCATGGACGCGTCGCTGGTAAATGATGATGTGGATGAGACATCTTCATTGGAATTATACCACTTAAAAGGATCAGATGATGAGGCTGAAGTGGTAACTGTAGCAGACACAGAGGGTTTGGCAGGAGGAACTGTGGATGTCGATGAGGACGGCACTGTGTTGGCAGAATTTTCCGTGGAGAGCTTTTCACACTTTGTTCTCGTGTCTAGTACTTATGGTTCTGGTTCTTATAGTAGGTGGGTATATTTGTATGATGAAAATGATGAAAATCAAATTTTAGGGAATTGGAGTATAGTTCTGGGGGACGGTGTAACGGTATCAACTGAGTGGGAATCAATAGAGCAAGTGGCAATAAATTATATTATTATGGCTGCGCAGCATGGGTATATCTATGAAGGCGCGTGTGTTGGTGGAAACGGTGCAGATGGAGGGAGAACGGTTAACTATATAAGGACTACTGGTTCTGGATGGTATTATAGTTCAGCATCATCAATATCGGATGCTTCTACTGACGAAACAAGTTTTGAATCTTCCATACATCTTTTGTTTTCTGAATATACCGCAGGAGAAAGTACAACAGAGGAAATTACCCCCAGTTATAGCAAGTATGTGTCAGACAACAATGACGGAACTTACGATCTGACATTGACTGTATCGGGAGATTCCACGTCGACTGTTTCCGGTAAAGTGGATATCGTTTATATACTGGATGTCTCAGGATCCATGGGGCAGGAGCTGGAAGGGACTGACTGGGGTATTGATGATAGATACGAAAGATGGGAAGCGGCAGCTTCTGCTGTAATAACACTAACAAAAGCTATCTCTTCTGATGAGAGCATAGATGCCCGGTTTTCGTCAGTTATATTTGCTTCTAATGGAGATGGAAATAAGGAAACTGATAAATATTACGCCGACATCTATAATGAGTTATATGACGCTAATAGTGACGGAACGTATAATGATGCGGTAGTCCTGCAATCATGGACAAATTCTGCCACATCACTCATTGGAAGCCTGCCGACAAAGATAGATGTACATATATATGGTCAGGAAGATACTTATTGCAATGGTTTGGGAAGCGGTACAAATTATAAGGCTGGCCTTATATCATCTAAGACGCTGCTCGAGTCTACCAGAGATGATGCTACAACTATAGTGATATTTGTATCTGACGGGGATGCATCTAACTACTATGATGATGATGGATGGACGCTTGGAAATGGAACTGGTACTCTTGGAAGTGAAAATGCAAAGGTCAGTTTCAATGCTGCCATTCCACAACTTCAATCAATGTATGAGGATGGTAACATCGATTATTTCATGACGGTTGGTGTAGGACCGACTAATTCTTATACGAATTTGGTGAATCTTGCATATTTGTTAGAATACGGTACTAATTATGATAGTTCTGAGTTGGAAGACCGTGCTGAATATATAAAAACCCAATATAAAGTTACCGCATCTTTTTACGAGGGTTCCGATGAGACGAGCTTGAACAGTGCCTTTGATAACATACTGGAGACGATTAAGAGCATCACAGGCATAACGGGTGTAACCATTTCAGATACTTTGAGTGAAAATGTGTCAGCTGTTAAATACAGCTATGGCGTAAATAAATACGTAAACTTGACAATCAATGTGACGGATGTGAACGGATATGGGTATGCTGCTTCCGGTACTTTTAATTCTTGTAGCCTTGAATTGTCAGATGGGACGGTAATAACTGCCTCGTATGACACAAGCACGAAAACAATAAAACTTAATTTTCCGAAGGACTACCAACTGATAAAAGGTTATACGTATTCTGTTACTCTGACTATTGAGCCGACAGAGAAAGCATATGATAACTATTATGATTCGAGCGGATATCCGAATACGGGAGATCTAAATACAGATGCTCCGGGAGTCGACTCAGATAATTATATATCTTCCGGGAAAGGTGGCGTATATACAAATGCAGATGGCGCGGCAACATTGACTTATACCTATTATGGATCGAGTAGAACAAAAGATTATGCAAAACCGGTTATTCCCCTGCATTTTACAAATCTTACCATTCAAAAATACGGGGAAGACGGAACTCCGCTTTCAGGGGCGAAATTTATATTGTCCCGGGAAAATAGTTCGGGGGAGACCGTATACTATCATTACGATGATAGTGCAGGTTTAACCTCATGGGTGTCAGATAAGGTCGATGCAACTGAGCTGACGTCTTCTGATTCGGACGGGACACTTACTTTTTATAACCTGTTCTCGTTAAGATTAGGCAGCGAGGCCTATTCCCTGGAGGAGACTGAGACGCCGAAGGGTTATGAGGGGCTGGAAAGCGCTGTGGGATTCAGTCTGAATATTCCCACTTGGCTGAATTA
Organism: Lachnospiraceae bacterium; assembly: GCA_021204285.1. GTDB lineage: Bacteria > Bacillota > Clostridia > Lachnospirales > Lachnospiraceae > Hominiventricola. The sequence goes on from JAJPZP010000223.1 coordinate 4,405, forward strand.
TACCCTTACATTGAGTGGCACATACGATAAAGTAGCAATAAACAATACCGACCTGCAGCTTTTGATCACAAATGAAAAGATTTACTATGAACTTCCCTCAAAAGGCGGCATGGGCACCGCGCCCTACACTCTGGCGGGGCTGGTGTTGGCCGGCGGGGCGGCCGGAATGATGTGCCGGAGGAGGAAACATCCAATGTTATCGAAATCGAAGAAGTGAAGCTGAAATGTAAATGAGCAACAACGGTGCTGGCAGGTACGTGATCGCCCACTGGCCGAACGACCCTGGCTGCAAGACAGCCAGGGTATGATATTCAGGTCACGGTACAGACGCATAAAATTCTTCCATTTACAGATAATATTCCATGAGACGGATATTACTGTGAACGGAGGATTTTTTGTATGAAAGCAATGGGAATTGTACGTCGGATTGACGACCTGGGCCGCGTCGTCGTGCCGAAGGAGATCCGGCGCACCTTGAGAATAAGGGAGGGCGACCCTCTGGAAATCTTTACCGACCGCGAGGGCGAGATCATCCTGAAAAAATATTCCCCGATCGGGGAGCTGGGTGTCTTCGCGCAGCAGTATGCGGAGTGCCTGGCGCAGATCACGGGACACATGGTCTGCGTGACCGACCGCGACGGCGTCGTCGCGGCAGCGGGCGGCGCGAAGAAGGAGTATCAGGGGAAGCGGATCAGCTCCGAACTGGAGAAGTTGATTCAGGAGCGGGAGAGCCGGCAGGCCGCCGCCGGAGATAAAAAATTCATTCCATTTGTGAAGGAGGCGACGGAGGGCGTCTATGTCGAGACGATTTGTCCGATCATCAGCGAGGGGGGACGCGATCGGCGCGGTGGTTCTTGCGGGGCGGGACGAGCGAAGTAAGATGAGCGAGACGGAGCAGAAGCTCGCGGCCACGGCGGCGGTGTTTCTGGGAAAGCAGATGGAGCAGTAGAAGCGGGACAGGTGAGGAGCCTGTCCTGTTTCTTTTTGCAGTAAAATCAGAGCAGCTTTTAGGGAAATCAAATTGTAAATTACTTCTCAGCATGGTAAAATTATTTGTAACAGGAGCCTTAGACATGCCGATTCTGACGAAGATCTGATATATAGAGGGGGATTCGCGTGGAAGAAAAAGTATTTTTGCTTGGCGAAGAAACGGAGCAGATTGAATTTAAGAAAAGTACCGGCGAGTTGAAAGAGGCTGTGATCTCCATGGCAGCCATTCTGAATAAGCATCAGAGTGGGAAATTATACTTTGGAGTAAAGAATAACGGAACAGTTGTCGGACAGGAGATTAACGATACGACACTCCACACGATTAGCCAGGCGATTGGCAATCATTTGCGGCCGACAGTATATCCTGATATTAAGAAACAGCGATATGGAGATCGGACGGTCGTTCTGGTGGAATTTTCCGGAACGCGGCAGCCGTATCTTGCTTATAATATTCCGCGTATTCGTGTCGCGGATGAGGATTTGGTGATGGAGCAGCCTGTGTATGAAGAAATGTTGCGTAAGAGAGACAGCGTTAGTTATTCATGGGAAAGTCAGAAATCGAAATATGGCATTGCGGATATTGACCAGAATGTGTTCAGGTCCTATTTGAAAAAAGCCAGAAAGGTCGGGAGAATCAGTTTTGACAATGAAGAACCGGCGGAGGTGATGACAAAGCTGGGGTTGTCAGATGATGGACAGCTGTTAAATGCCGGTGCGGCGCTGTTTGTGGACTGTGGAATCAACGAGCTTCAGATGGCGAAATTTGCTTCGGATGAAAGGCTCACGTTTACTGACATTCGCAGGTTTACCGGCTCTATTCTTGATCTGGCAGATAAGGCGGTTCAGTATATCATTGACGCAATGGACTGGCGCGTGGAATTTGATGGAAGTCTTGAACGGAAAGAAATTCCGGAAGTTCCGGTGGATGCCGCCAGAGAAGCAGTGATAAACGCTTTTGCGCATCGCCTGATAGAATCCGGCCAGAGCGTGGAAGTGGCGATTTACCGCAGCTTTATGGAGATTTACAGTCCGGGCAGGTTTCCTGACGGAGTGACGCCGGAGATGTTTATCAGGGAAATTCGTAAACCGATCCGTCGCAATCCGCTGATCACGCGCACCTTATATTATTCTAAGGATATGGAAAGCTTTGCCACCGGACTAAAACGCATACAGGATGCTTGTGATGAGGCGGGGTGCAAGGTTGAGTATTATGGAGATGAGTATGGATTTACGGTTCGATTTTATCGCCATTGCGGTGAAGGATGGGGAGCAGATGTGGGTGCCAAAGTGACAAATCCTAAAGAGCCAAATGTCACTTTGGATGTCACTTTGGGAGTCACTTTGGACAATTCAACTGAAATATCTGTCTTTAAATTGATTAAAGAAAACGCGGCTATAACGATCCCTCAAATGGCAGAAAGATTATCCGTGAATCGCCGGACAGTCCAGAGGACAATCAGTTCATTGAAAGAAAATGGCTTTATTGAGCGAAAATG
>JAJPZP010000236.1:0-2188 GCA_021204285.1 Lachnospiraceae bacterium
ATGCAGTTCTTTGGCGTGGAACCGCTCGACCTGGAGGGTATTGTCAGTCAGCTCAAGCTGACCGATGGCGTCGAGGTCGCGATTTTCCTGCATGAGACGGCCAATCTGGAGTACAAGGTTTCCCTGCGTTCGGGCGACAGCGTGGATGTGAGTAAAATCGCCGCTTACTTTGGCGGCGGAGGGCATGCGCGTGCGGCGGGTGTCACGATGAAGGGAACCTTTCATGACATTATCAATAATCTGACTCTTCACATCGAACGGCAGCTGGAACAGCGGGAAGAGACATGCTGAACGGGATTATCAATATTTATAAAGAGCGCGGCTTTACCTCCCATGATGTGGTGGCGAAGCTGCGTGGTATTTTACGGCAGAAAAAGATCGGGCATACCGGAACGCTTGACCCGGAGGCGGAGGGCGTCCTGCCCGTCTGCCTCGGAAAAGGGACCAGACTCTGTGATATGCTGGCCGACCGGACGAAGAGTTACGAGGCGGTGCTGCTGCTCGGACAGTCCACAGACACGCAGGATGTGACGGGGCAGGTAACGGCGCAGGCAGAAGTCTCCGTGACAGAAGAGCAGGTACGGGAGGTGTTGTCCACTTTTATCGGGGATTACGAGCAGATCCCGCCGATGTATTCCGCCCTGAAGGTGAACGGGCAGCGCCTCTATAAGCTGGCGCGTACAGGGGTGGAAGTGGAACGGAAAGCCCGTCGTGTCACGATTTACGGGCTGCGGATTCTTGAGATCTGTCTGCCGCGGGTGTGCTTTGCGGTTGACTGTTCGAAGGGAACCTACATTCGCACGCTCTGTCACGACGCGGGAGAGCGACTCGGCTGCCACGGCTGTATGGAGAGCCTTAAGCGCACACGGGTCGGAGAGTTCCGGCTGGAGGACAGCCTGAAATTGACGGATGTGGAGCGCCTGCGGGATGAGGACAGGCTTGACGAGGCGGTAGTCCCGGTGGACCGGATATTCGTGGATCTTCCGGGTCTTAAGCTCCATAAGGAGGCTGCCGCGCTGGGACACAACGGAAATCCGTTTCGCCCCGTACAGGCGCAGCCGGTTCTGGAGGAAGAACGCGTGCGTGTCTATGACGACCGCGGAGACTTCGTCGGCGTGTATCACTATGACGCGGAGACCGGTCTGTACCGCCCTGTGAAGATGTTCTACCAGTTCTGAGCAGCAGGCGGTCTGTGGCCTGCTGCTCAGAACAGCCAGGATATTTACATGAGAGGAATCACATGGATTATATTACAGGAAATATTTCATATAAAAGAGAAGCCCCCTCCGCTGTTACCCTTGGCAAATTTGACGGGCTGCACCGCGGTCACCGCATGCTGCTCGGAGAGGTGCTGCGGCAGCGGGAGAACAGTTTACAGTCCGTGATCTTTACCTTCACGCAGAATCCGACGCGCATTCTGTCCGGGCTTTCGGCACAGAATATTATTACAAATGAGGAGCGGCGCCGCATGCTCGAAGTGCAGGGCATTGACTGTCTGCTCGAGTGCCCCTTTGTGCCGGAACTCGCGCACATGGAGCCGGAGCGTTTTGTAGAAGATTTCCTTGTAGGGCAGCTGAAGGCGCGCTTCATCGCGGTCGGTACAGATTTTCACTTTGGCTATCAGCGAAAGGGCGACCCGGCGCTGCTTGTGCGCATGGGAGAACGCCTCGGTTTCCAGGTAGAGATCGTGGAGAAACTTCAGAGCCACGGACGCGATATCAGCAGCAGCTACGTGCGCGAGGCGCTGCACGAGGGCAATATTCCGCTTGCAAACGAGCTGCTCGGTTATCGCTATTTTGTCGATGGGGAGGTTCTGCACGGCCGCCGGATTGGCCGTACGCTCGGCCTGCCGACGATCAATTTTCAGCCGCCGCAGGAGAAACTGCTGCCGCCGAACGGCGTCTACCTGACGCGGATGATCCCGCAGGACGGCGGGGAGCCCGCCTGGTACGGAATCACCAATATCGGATACAAGCCGACCGTGGGCGGCGAGACCAGGAAAGGGGTTGAGACCTACCTCTTTGATTTCGAGGGCAGCCTCTATGGACAGCATCTGCGCGTGGAATTCCTCGAGTACGAGCGTGTGGAACAGAAATTTACCTCGCTGGACGCGCTGAAAGCGCGCATTCTCGCGGACGTCGACTGGGGGAAATCCGAAATAAAACAAAAGAAACTCTTGTAAGCGGCG
>JAJPZP010000236.1:2198-6782 GCA_021204285.1 Lachnospiraceae bacterium
GTATAGGTAAAGCGTATGTTAAACAGCATACGCTTTCTACTTTTGGGATAAATTCGTGGGAGAGAGATCAATTATGAGTGTGAGTATAGTGGTGACGCTGCTGGGAGGTCTTGGCCTGTTTCTGATGGGTATGCATCAGATGAGCGACGGCATGGCGAAGGCTGCAGGCGCCCGGATGAGGAGCATTCTCGAGGCCGCGACCTCAAACCGGATAAAGGGCACACTGGTCGGTATCGTGTTCTGCGCTCTGATTCAGTCGTCCAGCGCGACGACGGTGATGGTCGTCAGCTTCGTGAATGCCGGCATGATGACACTGTACCAGGCGGCGGGCGTGATCTTCGGTGCCAATATCGGTACGACGATCACTTCGCAGCTCGTATCCTTTAACCTGTCAGAGTATGCGCCGCTCATCCTTTTTGCAGGCGTGATCATGACCCAGTTCATCAGTGACAGCCGGGTGAAGAAGATCGGCGAGGTGATTCTCGGCTTCGGTGTTCTGTTCATGGGTCTGGACCTGATGTCGAGCAGCATGTCGAGCCTGAAGGATTCTCCGCAGATCGCCGAGATCCTCGGCGGTCTGACCAATCCGATTCTGGCCGTGCTTGTAGGTACCGTGATCACGGCGATCATCCAGAGCTCTTCCGTGACAGTCAGTATTATCCTGCTTATGGCTCAGCAGGGGCTTCTTGAACTCCCCATTTGTTTTTATATTATCCTCGGTTGTAACATCGGCGCCTGCATGTCGGCGATGATTGCTTCGCTGACCGGTAAGAAGGACGCAAAGAGTGCAGCTCTGATTCACCTTTTCTTCAATATCATTGGTACGATCATCATCTTTATTGTCCTGACCGTGGCGGGCGGCCAGGTGCTGCGGCTCATCCAGGCGATCTCCGGTACGGATCCGGGACGCTGTGTCGCAAACGCGCATTCCCTGTTCAAGATCTGCCAGGTGATTATCCTGCTTCCTTTTACCAATGGGATTGTGAAGCTGACCTATCTGGCGGTACCCAGCGAGGACGCTGCAAAGGATCAGGAGATCGAACTGCTCTATATTGGCGACAAGGCGATGTTCTCTCCGGCCACGGCGGTCATCGAGGGTGTCAAGGAGCTCGAGCACATGGCTTCGCTTGTCTATGAAAATCTGAACCGTGGACTTGACGCATTGATTGAGCAGGACAGTGCGAAGATCGAGAAGGTCTACGAGGTGGAGAAGCAGATTGACCAGATGAACCGCGCAATCACCGATTACCTGGTCAGTATCGGCCAGATGGCGCTGCCGATCGATGACCGTCGCAGCATCAGTGGCCTGTTTCATGTGATTAATGATATCGAGCGCATCGGCAACCATGCGAAGAACCTTGCTGATGAGGCTGCAGAGCGCATGGAAGAGCAGATTGTTTTCAGCGATGAATGTTATGAAGAGCTCACGCAGATGCGCGAGAAAGTGAATCTCATCATGGAGTATTCGGTTGACGCCTTTGCGCATGGAGAGCGGGAGCACATGCAGGACATTCTTGATCTGGAGGACGAGATCGATGAGATGGAGCGCACCTTCCAGAAAAATCATGTTGAACGCCTCAGCCGGAACGAATGCACCGCGGCGGCAGGCCTTGTATTCTCGGACGTGCTCTCCGGCCTCGAGCGCGTGGCGGATCATGCCACGAATATCGGCTACTCGATGCTCACCGCACAGCAGGAAGAGGATGAGGAGAGTGCATAAGTGATTGCAGCAATATCTGTTTTATTCCCGGCGCAGCTTTCTGGAAAGCTGCGCTTTTCATACTTACAGGAAAGACCTGATTTTGCATTGACATTAAAATCATGTTTTGTTAGACTTGTCTAAAATACCAGGACACAGGATATACTTACAGAAAGAGAGGCATAAGAGATGGGAAAGATTATTGGCGAGAGCATTACCTTTGACGATGTTCTTCTGGTACCGGCTTATTCCGAAGTGATACTGAACCAGGTAAATCTGGAGACGCAGCTTACCAGGACGGTGAGGCTGAACATTCCGATGATGAGCGCCGGTATGGATACGGTGACGGAGCATCGGATGGCGATCGCGATGGCCCGACAGGGTGGTATCGGCATCATTCACAAGAATATGTCGATCGAGCAGCAGGCCGAAGAGGTGGACAAAGTCAAGCGCTCCGAAAACGGCGTTATCACCGATCCCTTTTTCTTATCTCCGGAACACACGCTCGCTGACGCGGACGAACTGATGGGAAAATATCGTATTTCCGGTGTGCCGATCACCGAGGGCAAGAAACTGGTTGGCATTATTACGAACCGTGATCTGAAATTCGAGACCGATTTCACAAAGAAAATCAAAGAATCCATGACCTCTGAGAATCTGGTGACCGCGCCGGAGGGCATTACCCTCGAGGAGGCAAAGCTGATTCTTGGAAAAGCGCGCAAGGAGAAACTGCCGATCGTTGATAAAGACTTTAATCTCAAGGGTCTGATCACGATCAAGGATATTGAGAAGCAGATCAAATACCCGCTGGCGGCGAAGGATGAACAGGGCAGGCTGCTCTGCGGAGCCGGTATCGGCATCACGGCGAATGTGCTGGAGCGGGCCCAGGCGCTGATCGAGGCGCACGTAGATGTGCTGGTGCTGGATTCCTCGCACGGACACTCAGCGAATGTACTTCGCTGCCTTAAGATGCTGAAGGAGACATTCCCGGATACGCCGGTCATCGCCGGAAATGTAGCGACCGGAGCGGGCGCAAAGGCTCTGATCGAGGCGGGCGCGGATGCGGTGAAGGTCGGCATCGGACCCGGATCGATCTGTACGACCCGTGTGGTCTCCGGCGTGGGCGTGCCGCAGATCAGCGCGATCATGGATGCCTATGCGGTGGCTTCGGAATATGACATTCCGGTTATCGCGGACGGCGGCATCAAGTATTCCGGCGATATCACAAAGGCGATCGCTGCAGGCGCGAACGTCTGTATGATGGGCAGCATCTTCGCGGGCTGTGACGAGAGCCCGGGAGCTTTCGAACTTTATCAGGGAAGAAAATACAAGGTGTATCGTGGCATGGGGTCCATCTCCGCGATGGAGAGTGGCTCGAAGGATCGCTATTTCCAGGAGAATGCGAAGAAACTGGTGCCGGAGGGCGTAGAAGGGCGCGTAGCCTACAAGGGCTATGTGGAGGACACGATCTTTCAGCTCCTCGGCGGTGTGCGTTCCGGCATGGGCCTGTGCGGCGCGCCGGATATCGAGACGCTGAAGCGTGAAGCGCAGTTCGTGAAGATCTCCGCCGCTTCGCTGAAGGAGAGTCATCCGCACGATATCCATATTACGAAGGAAGCGCCGAATTACAGCGTAAATGAGTAAACAGCAGGGAAGGACAGGAATATGAGAAGAACAAAAATTGTATGCACGCTGGGACCATCGACGGATGACGAAGCCGTCCTGCGTCAGCTGATGCTGGATGGCATGGCGGTGGCGCGCATGAATTTTTCGCATGGAACGCATGCGGAGCAGAAGACACGGCTCGATATGGTCAAACGCCTTCGCGCGGAGCTGGGTCTGCCGATCGCCGCGCTTCTGGATACAAAGGGACCGGAAATCCGGATTGGTGACATCGATGGCGGAAAGCTGGAGCTGAAAATGGGACAGAGCTTTCGCCTGACTCCGGAGGATATCCTGGGAACGCAGGAGATGGTTTCGATTACCTATAAGGATCTGTACCGGGATGTATGTCCGGGCGATTCCATCCTGATCGATGATGGTCTGATCGGCATGGAGGTGAAGGCGATCGAAGATACCGTGATTGTCTGTGAGGTCAGAAACGGCGGCTTCATCTCGAACCATAAAGGCGTCAATGTGCCGGGTGTGGAGCTTAAGATGCCTTTCATCAGCCGTAAGGATCGCGAAGACATTCTCTTTGGCATCGAGCAGGGATTTGATTTCATCGCTGTCTCCTTTACGCGGACGGCGGAGGATGTGATGGAAATCCGGAAGCTGCTCGAAGAAAACGGCGGCGGAAATATTCATATTATCGCGAAGATCGAGAATATGCAGGGGGTAGAGAATGCGGAGGCCATTTTCCATGCTGCGGACGGCATCATGATTGCACGCGGCGATATGGGTGTGGAGATTCCGCTGGAAGAGGTGCCTCTGATTCAGAAGAAGCTGATCCAGATGGGCAGACGCGCCAGTAAGCCCGTGATCACGGCGACACAGATGCTGGATTCCATGATCAAAAATCCGCGGCCAACCCGCGCGGAGACCTCGGATGTCTCGAACGCGATCTACCAGGGAACGACGGCGATCATGCTGTCCGGCGAGACAGCGGCGGGCGCCTATCCGATAGAGGCTGTGCGGACGATGGCGCGCATTGCGGAGCGGACAGAGCAGGACATCGACTACACGACCGCGTTCAAGCCCCGCAGGCTGGCGGAGCGTCCGGATGTGACGACCGCGATCTCTCACGCGACCTGTACGACGGCCATGGATCTCGCCGCGGCGGCGATCGCAGCGGTCAGTAAATCCGGCAGAACGGTGCGCATGATTTCCAAATATCGTCCATCCTGTCAGATTATCGGCTGTGCGATGAGCGATCAGGTCTGCCG
>JAJPZP010000267.1 GCA_021204285.1 Lachnospiraceae bacterium
GAACTCCCCATTATCTGGAATGGCGCTACTGATAATGGTCAGACGTGGGTATATTTATTATTACAGGATTTTACAGATTACAAAATTGATTCATATGTTGTTTATTAGATAACACTTTGATGGCTTCCGCAATCTCATAGACTGTATTCCAGAATCTGATCTTCTCCCTGCTTTCCGGGGACAGAAAGCCCTGCGAGACCATCTGATCATAGCCGTTTCGCGCAAATTCATAATAGCCATTCACATTGTAATAACCGTAGATACCCTGCAAGTGGCCGAGCGAACCGGCGCTGATCACCTCAGCGATCTCCTCCGCGGTACCGGTGCCGCCCGGGAACGCGATGAAGACTTCGGCAAGCTCTATCATCCGGGCTTTCCGTTCTCTCATATTGTCGGTCACGATGAGTTGCGTCAGGCCTTCCAGCTGAATTTCCTCTTCAACGAAAAACACAGGCTCGACGCCGATAACCTCCGCGCCGTGCTTCAGCGCCTGCTGCGCCAGCACGCCCATCAGGCCGCATTTGCTCCCGCCGTAGATCAGACGGTGTCCGTTTTCACCGATCCAACGCCCCAGCTCGGCGGCGCGCTCTTTGTAAATGGGGAGATTTCCTTCATTTGCTCCTAAGTAGACTGCGATGTTCATTGTGGGGTGGTTCCTCTCTTGTAAGAATTGCGTATAAGTGTCCGCCGGAACTTCGGCGGACATGCTTATTTTAGTATAGAAAACAGGGCAGGTCAATCCCACAGGATACATGGGATTCCTCAATTGTAAATCTTATTTTGGTATGGTATGATGATACAAGAGCTTCTGAAACGGCCGTACACATTAGATTTTGTGCCTGACGAGGAGGTCAGCGAATGACGATAAAGAATACAGCGGTTCTGAAGGGCACAAGCCCCTACAGTGCTGTGATTACGAGGGAGCAGTTCCTCTTTTATGAGACAAGGACAACGGCAAAGCTGGTGACGGAGGGACTGTCACGAGAGGAAGTCGTGAACCGGATTGTCGCTGATAACCTGTTCCAATATCCGACGGAGAAATCCGTGCGGCGTATGGCTCTCACATGTCTGAAACGCCTGGATGCTCTGGAGGATGATTCTCTTGTGGCGACGATTGCCAGGCGTCCACAGGATACGGCAAAACAAATCTGCCTGTACGCGATGATGAAGCAGTACCGATTGATCTGGGATTTTATGATTACCGTAATTGGTGAGAAGTACCGTTTATTGGACACCTCATTTGGGAAAATAGATATCAACGGATATTTTCTGCGCCTGCAGGAGCAGGACGACTGGGTGGCGACCTGGAGCGATTCTACCATAACGAAGCTCAAGCAGGTCCTGCTCAAGCTTTTGGTGGACAATGAGTATCTGGACAGCACGAAATCAGAAAAGCTGAACCCGGTGTTGATTAGCCCTATACTGGAGGCCGCGATCCGGGAAAGCGGAAACGCACAGGCACTCACGGCATTTAACTGTTTTGGATAATGGTATGGCAATCGCCACGCCATGAGGAGGAATACATGACATGGGTAATCTGAACGAACGGCTCGACAGCCTGAGGGCTTTGATTCAGGAACCGGATTTTCTGGATGGCAAGGGATTAAGCAATGAGGTCAACATCCGCATCTTCTGTTATGATGAAGCGGATGAGATGGCAGTCCGGCATTTCGTGGGGCAGCTGAAAACAGACCAGTCTCTGAACTGCCATCTGGTGGAATATGATTTATACAAGCTGTTTCTTTCCATCTGTGACGACATGGGAATTACGGAGGAAATACCGGATGTAGAGGAAAATGACGGTCCGGAGTATCTTCTGGATCAGCTTCACGGCTCGGTAGGCGAAGGCGAGTTCATAGAGAAAATGATGTATTCTCCCCATGAGCGAGGGGATGTGATATTGCTTACCGGCGTCGGCGATGTGTTTCCATTCATGAGGGTTCATGCATTGCTGGAATCCATGCAGGTGGATTTCTCAGATGTTCCTATCCTCGTCATGTATCCGGGAGAATTTGATGGGCGGCATTTGAAGCTTTTCGATAGATTGAAGCCAAACGACTATTACAGAGCGTTTAACGTAGTGTAAAAGTAGTGCAAGGCAAGGAGCGATGGGCTTTTACGAATAAGATGGAAGGAGAGGGAGGGGCACCGATATGAAGATAAGCGAAATGTTTGCGGAGGACATCAACCGTCCTATCAATGGCGTCATCAAGGTAGACCAGGATTCGGAGGATGTCACAAGGCAGGAAGTACAGGAATATGTCATCACCAAGGAACTGAAAAAACACTTTATCAGCTTCTTTGATTTTTACAGTGAAAGTGTTCAGAATCCGACCCCGACAGCGGCGGGTGGATTTCGGGATTCTTTGGAAGTGGTAAATCGCACTTCCTGAAAATGTTGTCCTACCTGTTGGAGAATAAGCGTGTGAATGGCGTACCGACTGTCGAGATGTTTCGCAGCAAGTTTGCGGATGATCCGGCGACATTTATGCTGATTGATAATTCCACCCGGTATGATACAGAGACTATTCTGTTTAACATTGATATCGAAGGCTCCATCAACAAGGATAAGACCGCTGTTCTCCGCGTCTTTGCGAAGATGTTCTATAAGCATCTTGGCTTTTACGGCGAGAATCTGAAGGTCGCTATGATGGAGCGGTACATCGACCAGCAGGGAAAGACCGAGGAGTTCCGGCGTGTATTCGAGCAGAAAAAGGGAAAGCCGTGGCTGGAGCAGCGCAAGGCGTTTGCTTTCAACGGCAAGGTCATCATTCCTACCCTGATGGAAGTGCTGGATATGAGCGAGGAAGATGCACGGAACTGGTATCAGGATAAATCTTCCGTGGAGTATTCAATCTCAAGCCTTGTGAAAGACATCAAGGCTTATGTTGATTCGAAACCGGAGAATTTCCGCCTACTGTTCATGGTGGATGAGGTCGGTCAGTATGTTGGTACAGACACCGATATGCTCTTAAACCTCCAGTCCCTTACCGAGAAGCTCGGCAGTGAGTGCGAGGGAAAAGTCTGGGTGGTATGCACCGGGCAGGAAGCCATCGATGAGATTATCAAAGTTCGTGCGGACGAGTTCTCCCGTATTCAGGCACGTTTCAAAACACGCCTCTCTCTGTCCTCTTCTTCTGTGGATGAGGTCATCCAGAAGCGTGTGCTGAAGAAGAAACCGGAATACGAGAAGCGTCTGCAGGAAGTTTATGATACAAACGATTCCACCCTTCGGAATCTGTATACGTTCCGTGACTCCATCCTTGACATCAAGGGATTTGAAGGATCGCAGGAATTTTCGGATGATTTCCCGTTCGTGCCTTACCAGTTTATCATCATGCAGAAGGTATTCGCAGAGATTCGTAAGCACGGGAACTCCGGCAAGCACCTCTCCGGCGGCGCGCGTTCCATGCTCTGCGTGTTCCAGGAGGCCGCACAGAAGGTGCAGGAAAACGCCGAATTTGCCCACCTGGCGTTCTTCCGTTTTTATGATACCGTACATAGCTTTCTCGACGGCTCGATCCGTCGGGTGATTGAACGTTGCCAGAAGGCGGCGGACAGCGGCTTCGGTATTGAGCAGCAGGATGTGGATGTATTGAAGCTCCTGTATCTCATCCGCTACGTGGATGACATTCCGGCAAACCTCGATAATATTGTAATTCTGATGGCGGATGATATTCGCACGGATAAACTAACGCTTCGTGAAAAGATGCGCGGCAGTCTTGACCGCCTGCTCAGCCAGAACTATATCGGCCGTAACGGGGAAGTATATAACTTCCTGACTGACGAGGAGCAGGATATTGCGAGGGAGATTCGCAACACGAACGTGGACACCTCTGCCATCGTGACGCAGCTGGGCCGTATGATTTTCGGTGATCTTTATCAGACGAAAAAGTACCGTTACGGCAAGTATGATTTTGACTTCGACAAGATGGTGGACGGTATGGCGGTCGGCGCTGTCACGGGTGGGATGCGTCTGCGTTTCCTGACGGTTGCCACTGACCCGACCGAAAAAAATGAGCTGCACCTTATGACGCAGTCCAAAGGACAGGCTCTCGTCGTTCTGCCGGAAGCAAAGTATTATGAGTCAGTAGAAAATGCCATGAAGATTCGGAAGTATGTGAAACAGCGTAACGTGTCGCAGCTTCCCGGCTCCATGCATACGATTATTAAAAAGCAGCAGGAAGAGGCAGATGCTTATGAGGCATCCTCTGCCGATGAACTGAAGGAGGCAATCGAAAACGCAGCCTTTTATGTGGATGGAGAACATCTGGTGATTAAGGGCGGCGACGCAAAATCAAAGATTGACCAGGCGTTGGAGTATCTCGTTATCCATGTATACAGCGACCTCGACCTGATTACCAAAAACGCGGAGACAGATGCCGACATCTATTCGATTCTGCGGAAGGAAGAAACCCTGCTCCCCGGCACGGAGCCAAATCGCGATGCGGCGGCGAAGATGGAGGAATATCTGGAGGTTCAGCATAAGCGGAATCTCCCGACTTCTATGGCGGATGTGCAGAGCCGGTATCAGGGGATTCCCTATGGCTGGCGTGAGATTGATATCGCCGCCGTAGCCGCACAGCTGATTGTTGACCAGAAGGTCACCATCAAGTATGCCGGCACCACCATCCAGCCGGATAATCCGAAGCTGCCGGATATGCTTCGTAAAAAGAGCGAAATCGGCAAGACCAGCATCTCCAAGCGTATCTTAAATTCTGCAGCGAACATCCGCGAGGCGCGGGAATTCCTGCGCGAGTATTTTGAAGTGATGGATGTTCCCCAGGATGAGGACGGGCTGATCGCATTTATGATAAAGAAATTCAGTGAGCAGCGTGATTACTACGCGGAACTGGATCAGAAATACGCTGGGCATAAATACCCTGACCACGCTCTTGTGTCGCAGGCAATCCAGTTGACAGAGGATGTCCTGAGCCAGCAGAAGGACAATATTGCCCTTGTGCAGCGACTGCTAAAGCGCATGGATGACCTTGACGACAACAAGGAAAAAATGCAGCGTGTGGAGAACTTCTTCAAGAGCCAGGTAAAGGTGTTTGATGCAGCAGTCAAGCTGGAAGCTGACCTGCGTCATGAGTTGGACTACCTCTCCCATGAGCCGGAAGCCAATGATGCCTTGAATCAGATCCGGCTGATTTGCATCGTGCAGACTGGTGGAAAGTTTGATTACCGGCGCATTCCGGAACTGAATGGGCTGATGTCCAAAGTTCACGAAGGGCATGACCGTCTGCTTGCTGCCAAGCGCGAGGAGCTTTTGGAGATTGTCCGCCAGTGCATGGAGGCAATCCACACGGCAGCCGATGGAGATTTTAATTCCAGGAATATCATCCAGATGGCTGATAACTTCTATACGGCAAAGAAGCAGCAGATAGCAGAATATGAAAGCCTCGCTCTTCTGGACGGCCTGATTCCGCCGATGCTCCAGGAGAAGGACAAGGCGGTGGAGAGGCTGGAAGCGGCGAAGCGTTCTGTCCAGACAGTGCAGTCGGAGGCGAAGCCACTCTTTATCCATGAACCGGAAATACAGGATGGAACGAAAAAACAGACGCCAAAGAAAATCTATAAAAGCCTGAACCGGTCCATCGTCTTTCCTGCAAAGCGGCTGGAAAATGAGGATGAGATTGACGCCTATGTGGAGAAGATGCGGGATACGCTGCGGCAGCTTTTGAAGAACTGCGACGGCATTGATTTGAAGTGAGGATACTGCAATGGATAAGAACGCGATAAAAAAATATGCGACATGGGCAAGGCGCGAATTGATTTCCCGTGTATCCCAGAAGGCGGAGTTCTACGGCGTAACAGCGGAGGAATATGGCGACTTCCATGCAGCCAGCATTGATGGTCGTGTTCTGTCGCCTACGGAGAAAATGCAGAGACAGGCGCTGATTGATAAAGTTCGCTCAGAAGGCTATGAGCAGGCGATGGAGGAAGTGGCGTACACCTGGTTTAACCGTTTTTCTGCCCTGCGTTATATGGAGGTCAACAATTACCTCCCCACTCGTGTGCGCGTCTTTACCAATGAGAATGGCGAATTCAAGCCGCAGATTATTGACGAAGCGATCCATCTGGAACTGGACGGGCTGGACATGGAGAAGATCTATTCTCTCAAGGAAACGAATGACACAGAGGCACTGTATCGTTATCTGCTGATTACCCAGTGCAATGCGTTAAGCAAAATCATGCCGGTCATGTTCCAGAAGATTTCCGACTACACGGAGTTGCTTCTGCCGGATTATCTTCTCCGTGAAGGTAGCGTAATCGAGCAGATGGTGACGTCAATTCCGGAAGAAGACTGGACCGACCAGGTGCAGATTATCGGTTGGCTGTATCAGTATTATAATGCGGAAAAGAAGGACGAGGTCTTTGCTGCACTGAAGAAAAACGTGAAGATTACGAAGGAGAATATACCTGCCGCTACCCAGTTGTTTACGCCGGACTGGATTGTGCGCTATATGGTTGAGAATTCTCTCGGACGTCTGTGGGTGGAGGGGAATCCAAACGAGCAGCTGAAATCCGGGTGGAAATACTATCTGGAGGAAGCCGAACAGGAAGCGGATGTTGAAGCACAGCTTGCGGAAATTCGAAAGGAATATGCCGCGCTGAAACCGGAAGAAATCCTATGCATCGAAATTCCCACTCAACTTTTAATACAATCTGGCGATAGATTATGTGCGTGAGT
>JAJPZP010000092.1 GCA_021204285.1 Lachnospiraceae bacterium
TGACCTGGAGGGCAGGATTGACAGCGTCCAGTACTCCGAGGTCTCCGATTTTAAGAAAGGCGGTGAGACCCTCCTGAACCGCCTGTTCCGCTGATATGAGCGGCGCGATTCTGGAAGAGCTCCGCTTCTTTGCGCTGGCGGTGCTTCGCGGCGTCCTGATTCTGGCTCTCTACGATGCACTCCGTGTTTTCCGCCGTGTCGCGGCTCACGGGGTGTGGGCGGTGGCGCTGGAAGATTTGTTTTACTGGATTGCGACTGCTCTCCTGATTTTTGAATTGCTTTATCGGGAAAATGACGGTGCGGTGCGCGGCTACGCGCTTTTTGCGGTCGCTGCCGGGATGCTGCTTTACCATCAGACTCTGAGCGACTGGCTCGTGGAGCATATCGCGGGTGTCCTGCGGCTGATTTTCGGTCTCTTATTCGCTCCGTTCCGGTTCTTGCTGAGAAAGCTCAGAAAATTTCTGAAGCTGACGGGAAGATTTCATAAAAATAAATTGAAAAATCAGCTCAAAGAGTGTATAGTTATTTTATTATCGAAATGAGTGGAAGGGAAGTGCGGGCGCGTGGCAGCCAGAACAAAGGCGAAGGCGAAAAGCAGACGGATCCGGGAGCGCAATAAAAATCTGGGCGCCTGGGTCATTCTTCTGATTGTTTTGCTGGTCCTTGGCGTGAGCACAGTGGGCTGCATGCAGCTTCGGCAGAAGAATAAGACTTATCAGGCCAGGGAAGAAGCGCTTGAGGAGTCCCTTGCCGAGGAGGAGGAGCGGACGGAAGAGCTGGAGGAGTTTGAGGCCTACACGCAGACGAAGAAATATGTGGAAGAGGTCGCGAAGGAAAAGCTCGGACTTGTGTATGAGGATGAGATTATTTTCAAGGCTGAATAAAAGAGATAAGAGCAGATAGAAGGGCTTCCGAAGTCGGGAGCCCTTTTTTGTGTCGAAAACTTTTTTTCTCGAGGCGATTCCAAATGACAAAGATTGCACGTGTGCCTTTTTTATAATCCGTCTTGCCGATGGGACATGCATGGACGGCAAAATAATGAGGACGAAAGGCGTGAGATCATGGAGTGGAGTAAGTATGTGCTGGCGCTACTGGTGGGAGGTTGCTTCCTGATTCTTTTTGGGAGGAAGGGCGATGGGAGAGACAAATGGATACTGGGAGGGACGGCGGGCTTCAGCCTGGCGGCGATGGAGCTGGTCGTGGAATATATGCTGCTGCGCCCTTTCCGGGAACAGGCGCTCAGCGTAATGCGGGGAATTGCGTTGTCTTCCGCGATCGTGCTGCTTGGTTATGTGCGGGAATGGCTGGTCACACGTGGAAGCAGCCAGGAGGAGCGCGAGGCGGTTCATCCGATCAGACAGTGGATTGAGGACTGCCAGGAGAGCTTTGATCAGCTCTCGCGGAGTTTCTCATTGGAACTGCAGCCGGCAGAGGGTCTGGACCGCGGGGAAAGGCTTCTGCAGAAACGCCTGCAGGAGAGTCGTCTGGCTGCTGCCGGTCAGATTCATGAAATGAGCCAGATTCTGACCGGAGCAATGGAGCGAATCTATGGAACGCAGGAGGATGAGGAACTGGAGCAGGAGATCGGAAAGCGTCTGCGGCTCATGGGCGTGCAGGTCCAGAAGGTATTTTTCTATGGACCAAGCGGTCGGAAACGTCAGGTCTATGTGACGATGCGGACGAGGCGTAAAATCTGTGTGCCGGTCCGGAAGGTGTCCGCCGTCCTATCGGAGCTGCTGGATTGTGAGATGATGGCGGCGCGCGACAGCCGGACCTTCATCGGCCAGGAGCGGGTCACCGTGTTGTTTGTGGAGGGAACGGCCTATAATGTACTCTATGGCGTACAGAAATCGGTGCGGCAGGGGGAACCGGTCTCCGGGGACAATTTCTCTGTATTCTGGCTGCCGGAAGGTAAATTTTACGCGGGGCTGTCTGACGGTATGGGTTCGGGTATCCGTGCCTGCTCGCAGAGCGAGGCGGTGCTTGACCTTCTGGAACAGTTTCTGGAGGCCGGTTTTTCCAAGGAGACTGCGGTGCGCATGATCAATTCTTCGATTGTGCTGCAGCCGGACACACAGGTATTCTCAACAGTGGATCTGGCGTCGATCGATCTTTATTCAGGGGTGTGCGAGTTTCTGAAAATCGGTTCTGCGCCGAGCTTTCTGAAAAAAGAGAACAGTGTGGAGTGTATCCGCAGCGTCAGCCTGCCTGCCGGCGCGACAGGGCAGCTTAACCTGGAGCCCTGCCGCATCCGTATGTATGATGGAAATCTGCTTTTTCTGGTGACGGACGGTGTACTGAGCGTACTTCCGGCAGGAGAGGAGGAGCGGACGCTGCGGGAGCTGATTGCGAAACTGCCTGTGGGTACGCCGGCCCAGACCGCACAGCGTCTGCTGGAGCAGGTGTGTTCTTATGGAAAGGGGACGGACGATATGACGGTGCTTGTCGCCGGAATCTGGAAAAGATAGATTGCATTTTCGACCGATTTTTCTTATGATGATACCATGAAGGAAAAAGTATTCGCGTATATGGAAAAATATAAGATGCTGCCTGCGGGGACCAATGTGCTTGTCGGTTTCTCCGGAGGACCGGACTCGACAGCGTTGCTGATACTTCTGCAGGAGTATGGCTTGCGGCATGGAAATCAGATCCAGGCAGTTCACGTGCACCATGGTATCCGTGGGGAGAGCGCAGACCGGGATCTTGCGTTCTGCGAAGCTTTCTGCCGGGAACACGGGATTCCCTTCCAGGCATATTACCGGGATGTACCGGGGCTGGCGAAGTCGGAAGCCTTAAGTCTGGAGGAGGCGGGGCGAAAAGCCCGCTATGACGTGTTTGGGCAGTGTATGGAGGAGCGGCCGGGTATGCGGACGGCGCTTGCACATCATCAGAATGACCAGGCGGAGACGATGCTGTTCCGGCTGATGCGCGGCACAGGTCTGAAGGGGCTGGGCGGCATGAGGCCGGTAAGCATGCCCTATATCCGTCCTCTGCTCTGTGTCCGCCGGGATGAGATCTTACGCTGGCTTAAGCAGGAAAACATACTCTGGGTGGAAGACGAGAGTAATGAAGATCTCTCTTTTGAGAGAAATTGCATTCCCCGCCGGTTGATTGATCCGATGGAGTTGATCCGTCCCGGCAGTGTGGCGCGTCTGGTGGCAGCGGCACAGCGGCTTCAGGAAGATGAAGATTTTCTCATGCAGGAGACGGAACGCGCGCAGGAGCGTTATGCCAATGTGACAGACCGTGGCTGTGATATTCGGCTTGCCGCGTTTGCCGAACTCCATCCGGCTGTTCAGAAAAGGCTGGTTCTGTACTGTGCGGAGCAGCTGCACGGCAGTGCGCGCGATCTCACAGCCGTTCACGCGGAGCAGATCTGTGCGCTTGCGTCGGGGAAGCGCGGCAGCCGGGTCGTATTGCCGGGAGGAATTTATGCGGTGCTGGGCTATGGGGAGATTTCGCTGCGAAACGTGGAGAAGAAACCGGAGCTTCCGGCGGAACTTCCGGTTATGCGCGATGATTCTGTGCTGCAGGAGGAGCATGAATTTCTGGGAGAACGCTTTCTGTTTTCCCTCGAGCCGGTGGGAAAAAATGAGAAAATTCCCACAAATTGCTATACGAAGTGGTTTGATTATGATAAAATCAGGGAAGGAGCAGTCCTTCGCACCAGGCGTCCGGGGGACTATCTGGCAAACGGAAAAGGCTCTCACAAGAAGCTGAAGGACTATCTGATCGACTGTAAGGTGCCGCGCGAAGAACGGGATAAATGCATTTTGCTGGCGGACGGCAGCCATGTGATCTGGGTGGTCGGTCTGCGCATCAGCGAGGAGTATAAGGTGAGCAGCCGGACAAAGAGAATTCTGAAAGTGCGAAAGAAGAACGCGGAGGAATAAGCGATGGAAAAGCATCATGTGGAGACCATGTTGTCAGAGCAGGAGATCAACGCGCGGATTCAGGAACTTGGCAGTGAGATCAGCCGCGATTACGCGGGAAAGTCGATCAACCTGATCTGTATTCTGAAGGGGAGTGTCTATTTTACCTGCGAGCTGGCAAAACGGATCACGATACCGGTCACGATGGACTTTATGCAGTGCTCGAGTTACGGCGCAGCCACGAAGTCCAGCGGCGTCGTGAAGCTGGATAAGGATCTGGACGAACCGATCACAGACCGGCATGTGCTGATTATCGAGGATATCATCGATTCAGGGCGGACGCTGAACCATCTGAAAAAACTTCTCTCCCAGAGAAGTCCGGCCAGCCTGAAGATCTGTACGCTGCTTGACAAACCGGACCGGCGCGTGGTCGATGTAGATGTGGAATATGTCGGATTTCAGATAGAGGATAAATTTGTGGTGGGTTACGGGCTGGACTATGACCAGCATTACCGCAACCTGCCCTACATTGGAGTGGTACATTTTGAGTAACAGTTCAGGACGGCAGCGAAATGAAAAGACAGACTGTGCAGGTTTACCTGCTAAAGGCTGTGTTTTCATTTCGAGATGGGCGGAACGCCCATCAAGCCTCAGACATATGACGCGTAAGCGGCATATAGCCTTCAAAGAAGGCGGTCTGTGGCCTGCTGTCCTGAGCGGTGATGAAACTAACTGACAGGAGGATAAAAACAGCTTGAACAGACAATGGAAAGGAATCGGCACGTATCTGCTCTTTTTCCTGGTGATCTGTGTCGTACTGGTCTTTTTTGAGAATCAGATGGAAGAGAGTACGGCCTACACGTATCAGCAGTTCGAACAGGTGCTGGAGGATGGGGAGATCGTCAGCGCGGTGATTACGCCGAATCAGGAAACGCCCACAGGGACCGTGACCTACGTTCTGACGGACGGCTCCACGAAGACGACAGAGGTGCTGAATACAGAAACGGTTGAAGAGAGATTTGCAGAGCTTGACGTCGCTTATGATATCGGAGAAGTAAAACAGTCCGGCTTTTTTGAGACCTACGGTTTTTCACTGATTCTCTGTGCAATCCTGATTTTCTATGTGGTCATGACCATGGGAAGAAACGGCGGTGGCAGCAATGCCAGAATGATGGATTTCGGCAAGAGCCATGCGCAGATGACGAGCGGGAATGATACAAAAGTCGGTTTCCGCGATGTGGCCGGTCACGAGGCGGAGAAGGAGAAACTTGAGGAGATCGTTGATTTCCTGCGCAATCCTTCCCGTTATACGGCGGTTGGGGCAAGGATACCGAAGGGCGTGCTCCTGGTGGGCGCTCCCGGTACCGGTAAGACGCTGATCGCAAAGGCGGTGGCCGGGGAGGCCGGCGTACCCTTCTTCAGCATCTCCGGTTCCGATTTCGTGGAGATGTTCGTCGGTGTCGGTGCATACCGTGTGCGCGCCCTGTTCCAGAACGCGAAGAAAAACGCGCCCTGTATCGTGTTTATCGATGAGATCGATGCAGTCGCCAGACGCCGCGGTACCGGTATGGGCGGCGGACACGATGAGAGGGAGCAGACGTTGAATCAACTTCTCGTGGAGATGGACGGCTTTGGCGTCAATGAGGGCATCATCGTCATGGCAGCGACGAACCGGGTGGACATTCTTGACCCGGCGATTATGCGGCCGGGACGTTTTGACCGGAAGATCGGTGTGAGCCGTCCGGATGTGAAGGGCCGCGAAGAGATTCTGAAGGTGCATGCGAAAAACAAGCCGCTTGGCGACGATGTGGACTTGCACCAGATCGCACAGACGACGGCAGGCTTTACCGGAGCCGATCTGGAGAATCTTCTGAACGAAGCCGCGATCGTGGCGGCGAGAGACGGGCGCGCTTTTATCGTGCAGGCGGATATTCAGAAAGCCTTTATCAAGGTGGGTATCGGAGCTGAGAAAAAGAGCCGTGTGATGTCCGAGAAGGAGAAGCGCATTACAGCCTATCATGAGGCAGGACATGCGATTCTGTTCCATCTGCTGCCCGATGTGGGTCCGGTCTATACGGTGTCCATCATTCCGACCGGCATGGGCGCCACGGGTTACACGATGCCGCTCCCGGAGAAGGATGAGATGTTCGAGACGCGCGGCAGGATGCTGCAGAATATTATTGTGGATCTTGGAGGCCGCGTGGCGGAAGAGCTCGTCTTTGACGATATTACAACAGGTGCGTCCCAGGATATCAAGCAGGCGACTTCTCTCGCGAAATCGATGGTGACCAAGTACGGCATGTCCGAGAAACTCGGTCTGATTCGTTACGGAGACGATGAGGAGGAGGTCTTCATTGGCCGTGATCTGGCTCATGCGCGAGGCTACGGTGAGCAGGTGGCAGGTGAGATTGACCAGGAAGTCAAGCGGATTATCGACGAGTGTTATGGCCGGGCAAAGAAGATGATCACGGAGCACCGCGGCGTTCTGGACGCCTGTGCGGCGTTGCTGCTTGAGAAAGAAAAGATTGGACGCGAGGAGTTCGAAAACCTTTTTTGTGCAGAATAGACAAAATTAAGGTCTCATTTTTGTGAAGTTTGTGTAGACTTCAATTTGGGTTTATGTTATTATAACACTCGTAAACCCCCAATACATTTTTAGTTTTTGCTACACCCCATAAGAAACAAGAAATACCTTCTCCTAAAAAAGACAGCTTACCCCGCTGTCTTTTTTACTGTAAAAAAATTGTAATGAAGTTTTATCTGTGATAAGATATTTTCATAGAACATCAATGC
>JAJPZP010000164.1:0-4469 GCA_021204285.1 Lachnospiraceae bacterium
CTTCTGGATCCTGTGCCACTGCGAAACCTGCGTGATTAATCTGTCCGCCATGGTGGAGATGAGCAGCCCTGCCGTGTCCCATCATCTGCGGCAGCTGAAGGCGGCCGGCCTTGTCACCTCGCGCAGGGAAGGGAAAGAGATGTATTACACGGCAGCAAAAAATCCGGAGGCGGATCTGCTCCATCATACGATTGAACAGATGCTCCGGATTTCCTGCCCGACTACAGAACATTGATTTAAATAAATGTATTCTTATACTCCTCGCGTATCTCCTCCGGCACCAGACTGCCGCCCGTCGCCCAGGCGATGTGCGCGGCATTTTTCATCTTATCTTCCAGATGATGTTCCGCGAGATACCGCTCTGTCTCCTCGCTCTTCTGCAGCCTGACCGGTCCCTGGAACGCAGCGCAGGCGCTGGGTTCCAGGAAAATATCCTCCGTCTCCAGCAAATCACGCATATAATCGTACAGTTTTCCATCACGGATCGTAAATTCTCCGCTGAGCACCGGCTTCATGACGCCTCCCACGAAACCAGAAGGCCGTCCCACCGCCAGCCCATCCGCATGGGTCATCCCTGTCAGGCCGATGTCCTGCACACAAATATCATTATTCAGGCCGCTCGCCATGCCGACCAGCATGCACGGTGCCTGCACAGGCTCCACGAAAAAGCAATGTACCGCATCGCCGAACACCTGCTTTAAGCCAAAGGTGATGCCGCCCGGCGCGCCGCCGACCCCACAGGGAATGTAGACGAACAGCGGATGCTCCTCATCCACCCGTACCTTTTTCTTTTCCAGCTGTCCCACCAGGCGCTTCGCAGCCACCGCATAGCCCAGGAACAGGTTCCTCGAATTTTCATCGTCCACAAAGTAGCTTTTCGGATCCTGATCGGACTGTCTGCGGCCGTTTTTTACCGCCTCGCTGTAATCTGCCTCATACTCGATCACCGTCACGCCGTGGCTGCGGAGCAGATCTTTTTTCCACTGTCTCGCATCCGCAGACATATGCACGATCACACGATAACCGATCGCAGCGCTCATGATGCCGATGCTCATGCCCAGATTGCCGGTAGAGCCTACCTGAATTGTATACTGTCCGAAAAAGCTCCGGTACTCCGGCGCATCCAGCTTCGCATAATCGTCCGTTTCCTTCAGAATCCCATTGGCAAAAGCCAGCTCTTCCGTATGCTTCAGCACCTCATAAATGCCGCCGCGCGCCTTCACCGATCCGGCGATCGCCAGATGACTGTCCTGCTTCAGGAGCAGCCTTCCCTCCAGACGGCTTCCGTATTTTTCATTGATCAGATCCCGCATCCGGGGAATCTCTGTCAGCACAGATTCGATCAGTCCACCCTGCTCTTCTGTCTCCGGAAAGCGCTTCCTGATAAAAGAGGCAAAGCGTGCAAGGCGCGCTTCCGCGTCATCAATGTCCGCCATCGTAAGTTCACAGTCTCCGGCCTCCGCCACAGGATGCAGATCCGGATTGAGCCATATCACTTCCTTCGCCTGCTGGAGCTCCTCCAGCAGCGGAAAATTTCCAAACTTCAAACTTCCATCTCCTTCTGTTTCATATAGGCCGCCGGGGTCATACCCGTATACTGGCTGAAATATTTATAAAAATGGTTCAGATTCTGGTAACCGACCATCTCGGCCGCTTCCTTGACCGAAAGTCTCTCCTCTTTCATCAGCTGAATGCTTTTCTCAATCCGTATTTTATGGACATAGGAGATGATCGTCTTTCCGGTATGCTTTTTGAACACCCGCGCAATATGGCTGGGTGTACTGTAGGTCAGATCCGCAAGCGTCGCAAGCCCGATCTGCTCATTGTAATGTCCGTAAAGATACGCAAGAATTGTATCCGTCGTCTCATTCCCGGTAAAATTCCAGCCGATCGCCCTTGTAATTGCCTGCCCGAGCTGCTCGAAATCGATCGGTTTCGCGAGAATATCACTGGCACCCAGACGCAGCGCCCGCTGCGCATATTCAAAGGAATCATAGGCTGTAATAATAATTACCTTACAGTCCCGGATACGGCTGATCACTTCAAATCCATCCATATACGGCATCTGAATATCCATGAAAACCAGGTCCGGCTTCTCAGACTGAATCAGGTTCCAGGCGTCCTTTCCGTTTTCCGCGGTACCTGCGATTATAATCGGGAGCTTTTTCACTTCGATATAGTGCCTGATGATATTGCGCGCTGCCTTTTCATCGTCACAGATGACTGCCCGGATCATGCGCCTCTTCCCCTTTCTCCATCGGCATTTTTATGAAAAAGCAGGTGTCCGACTGCCGGTCTCTTCCAATCTCAAACTGAAACTGCTCCCCATAAACCGCGAAAAGTTTCTTATATAACATCGACAAACCGTGAGACTTGTCTCTTTTTATTCCCTTATTGATTCTGCGCCGTTCGCGGCTGTCCAGCTTTTTCCAGGAATAGGATACCCGGATTTCCAATGCTCCGTTCTTCTCTGCTACCGTAATTCTTATCCGTTTTCCGACAGATTCATTAAAGCCATGCGTAAACGCATTCTCCACGACCGGCTGCAGGAAATTGAACGGTACCGGCTGCTTCAACAGCTTCCGGTCTATTTTATAAAGCACTGTCAGCTGCTCCCCATAACGAAGCTTCTGAAGCTTCAGATAGGCCTTCACATATTCCATTTCTTTTTCCAGAGGCACGATCGCCGCCTGTGTATGCAACGTATAATGAAACATTTTGGACAGATCCACGATCGACTGGTAGAGCGCCATCGCTCCCTCATCAAGCGCCATGGACGCCATGCTGTTCAGCGTATTAAAAAGGAAATGATTATTAATCTTCAGGTCAGTCATCGCATACTGCGTATCCCGCAGATCCTTCAGCAGAATTCTCTGCTTCTCCTCCTGCGTACTGATCTGCAGTTCTCTCTCCGTCATACTGCGACGAAAGTGCTCAAACTCACAATAATTTGTGATCGCCTTCACGACGCGCGTCAATAACGCCCGAATCCCGCTCACGACACTGTCCGGCTCGTCATACACCCCTTCGATCCGTTTCTCTCCGTCCAGGGAACGCCGGATATAACCGCCATGAATATAGCCCAGGAGTACCCCTCGGAACAGAATCGGATAATGAAAGACTTCCATCCCGTATTCACAGCGGAATCGGTGCTTCGTTTTCCGTTCTTCCGCGGAAGATATCTGCATACAGGCGCAGGCTCCCGGGTTTTTTTCCGGTTCGCAGCATTTCACACAGTAAGCGGGATAATAACGACTTTGCAGGATCAGATTTCCCTGCCAGTCAAACACCGCATATCCATAATGCAGCGTCTCGAGAAACTGTGTACGGACGGCCTCAATCGCAACATAAATCAGATCGCGGGACACCGAATCGGTGTCATCCTTTTCCTGCCTGTCCCGACCGGAGAATTCCTGCAGCGTCTGATCCGGTTCCACGCTCTCCGGGCAGGACACCATGAGGTGACGGAACGCACCGCTCCCGATATTGAACACTTCGTGCTCAATCCCAGCCTTCCAGTGCAGGTAATCGCCCGGCTCAAGCAGGCTCTCCTTCCCATCCACAAAGCAGCGGGCTTTCCCTTCCAGTACATAGATCACCTGTTCCTCATAGTGAATGTGTTTTTCCTGATGGCCACCCTGTACAAGCGTCACGACCCCCGCCTTCAGTCCACGCGCAGAGGAAGCGTTCTCCTCCAGCCAGTCAATACTGCCCCAGTCTATAATCTGTGTAAACATAAAACGCGCCTCCTGTCTTTTCACTTTAAAGCAGGAGGCGTGTATTGTCAAATTTTAATCGTCAAAGCTTCCTGCCGGGTAGAGCGGAAAACGGGCGATCAGAGCCTGTGCCTGTGCTTTGCATGCAGCCAGGTTCGCCTCATCGTCCGGCGCCTCCGCCACCTTGTTCATGATCGCCGCGATCTCACGGATTTCCGGTTCCTTCAGGCCTCTCTGGCTCACGCTCGTCAGGCCAATCCGGACGCCACTCGTCACACCGGGTTTCTCCGGATCGAAGGGAATCATATTTTTATTTACCGTAATACCAACTGCGTCCAGCGCCTCCTGAAATTTCTTTCCGGTAATGTGCTTGCCGCGCAGATCCGCCACCAGCAGATGGTTGTCCGTGCCACCGCTGACAATGCGGAAACCATATTTCGTCAGTTCCTCCGCCAGGCACTTCGCGTTCTTCACTACCTGCGTCATGATCGCCTTGAACTCATCGCTCGCCGCGTACTTGAAGGACCATGCCTTGGCCGCCATCGTCTGCAGCTGAAGCGAACCGATTGCTCCCGGGAAGGTTCCCTTGTCCAGCAGCTTCGCATGTTCCGCCTTGCAGAAAACCATACCGCTGCGCGCGCTGCAGAAAGTCTTCGTCGTGGAGGAAGAGACAAAATCCGCATACGGAATCGGGCGCGGGATCACACCGGCCGCCACAAGACCGGCGATATGCGCCATAACCCCCATGAAATA
>JAJPZP010000164.1:4479-6617 GCA_021204285.1 Lachnospiraceae bacterium
CGCAATGATCAGCTTCGGCTGGTATTCCTTCGCCTGCGCTTCCAGCGCATCATAATCGATCAGTTCCGTTTTCGGATCCATCGCGTAGAATTCAAAATGATAAATTTTGCTCACCCAGTTGGCCGGTGAACCATGAGTCAGATGTCCGCCCTGATCCAGACGCATGCTCAATATCTTGTCACCGGGTTGCAGGATTGACGCATACACACTGTAGTTCGCGGTGGAACCGGAATAGGACTGAATGTTCGCATGCTCTGCTCCGAAGAGCTTACACGCTCTCTCACAGGCCATCGTCTCGACTTCATCCGCACCCTGTGATCCCGCCTGGAAACGCTTTCCCGGATACCCCTCCCGCGTCTGGTTCGTAAATACACTTCCGGAAAGTTCCATGACTGCCAACGGCGCTGTGCTCTCCGACGCGATCATCTCAATATTATGTTCCTGACGCTCCAGCTCCTTGTCCACGAGTGCCGCCAGTTCCGGATCTGTTGCCCTTGTTACCTTTAACATGATCTGTATCTCCTTTTCGTTTTTTTATTCACGTTCCCAAAATACCATATTCTGCCTGTTCTCTCAGGCACGCTTTTTCAGTTCCGCGACCGTCTTGCTCCAGGCTCCTGTCTTATCCTCAATACCGAATTTCGCCGGATCGAACATAGGGTCATAACCCGCCCTGCTCTGCTCCTCATAGTCTGTCAGAATCGCCTTTACCTGCTTTGACATGATAAGGATCACGATAATGTTGACCCACGCCATCAGACCTACGCCAAGATCAGCCATTCCCCAGATCGTCTGGCCGTCCACGACGACGCCCGAGAAGACTGCCACCAGGAAAATTGCTTTCATAAGATAGGATCCTGCCTTTTTCCCGTTAAACAGGAATTTCATATTACTCTCCGCCTGATAGAAATATCCCATAAGGCTGGTAAATACGAACAGCGCAACCATAATGGCCAGCAGTTTGGAGCCCCAGGATCCGAAATTTGCCGCAACCGCGTCCTGTGCCCAGAGGATACCGTACTCACTGGACGTGTTATTGACAATCGCGTTCCCTGCCCCGTCGACGACCGTGTAGTTGTTCGTGATCAGGATAATCATGGCAGTTGCCGTGCAGACTACGATCATATCGATGTAGACGGACAGTGCCTGGATGAGTCCCTGTTTCGCCGGATGCGAGCACTCCGCAGCTGCAGATACGATCGCGCCGGAGCCCTGTCCGGCTTCATTCGAGTACACGCCCCTCTTGACGCCCCAGGAAATCATGGAGCCGAGGATACCGGCAAATAACTGATTCGCGCCAAACGCACTGGTAATGATGAGTCCGAACACACCCGGAAGCGCGGTAATGTGCGTTCCGATGATGATGATCGCCATGATGACATAGATCACACACATGATCGGAGCCATGATCTCTGCCACTTTTCCGATTCTCTTAATGCCACCCCAGACAACAAAAGCAATCGCGACAACGCAGACCGCACCAACGATCATTCTCGGCGCGGCGAACGCACTCTCAAAGGTCGAGGCGATCTGGTAAACCTGCAGACCAGGCATCAGAGTGCCGGGGCCAAGTACCGCCGCCAGAGCAAAGAGATAGGCGACCGGCTTCAGGCCCAGTCCCTTGGTGATAAACATCTGCGGGCCGCCCACATACTCGGAACCGACCTTATCCTTGTACGCCTGCGCCAGCGTACACTCGGCAAAAGAGGACGCTGCGCCCAGAAGGGCAATGAGCCACATCCAGAATACCGCCCCGGGACCGCCGAAGTAGATCGCTGTCGCCACGCCAGCGATGTTTCCCATCCCGACACGGGAACCGACGGTCGTCGCAAAAGACTGAAACGGAGAAATGCCTTCGTCCGTCTTGGATCTTGCACCGGTCAGATGGATCATATCCTTCAGATGACGGAACTGGCATCCCTTCAGATACAGCGTGAACCAGACACCGGCCGCCAGACAGAGAATGACGAGTGGAAGACTCCACACGTAGTTGTTGATCGTTGTCACGATGTTTACAAATGCATTCATTTCTTACCTGCCTTTCTCTTTTAAATTATCGTTGCACGTAACTTTTGTATGTCCTTATTTTCTCAAATATTAAATTTTTATAAAATTACGAATTTTGACCGTCTTTTTAT
>JAJPZP010000097.1 GCA_021204285.1 Lachnospiraceae bacterium
CGTTACAATCATAACAAGAGGGGCGAGGCAGTGTGTGCTCTTAAGCCGGATCAGATCGTCATCAGCTCATAGGTGCGCGTACCCAGTCCGATCTTCTCTGCCTGATCCAGCGTGGCCCTCCATTCGATATTTGGATTGGAGTCTTTGAAATGGTCGTGGTGGCATTCCCAGTCTTTCTGTGCGAGATGGTCGCTGAGCTGGCTGTTTGGCAGCGGCTGAGCGGCGAGGCAGGCGTCGGCACAGGCCTGATCGAGCGCGACCGGGTCAAAGCTGGCGAACATGCCGATATTCGGCAGGATCGGTGCATCGTTCTCCTCGTGGCAGTCACAGTTTGGACTGACGTCCTGCACGAGCGCGATGTGGAAACAGGGGCGACCATGGCAGACGGCCTGCGCGTATTCGGCCATTTTGCGGTCCAGCAGTTCGACTGTACTGTCATTGTTACTGTATACGGCGTCATAGCTGCAGGCGCCGATGCAGCGGCCGCAGCCCTTGCACTTGTCATAGTCAATGACTGCTTTTTTATCCGGATAAGAGATCGCGTCGCTGCCGCACTCCTTCGCACAGCGTCTGCAACCGCGGCACAGATCCGGGTTGACAGAGGGCTTGCCATCGGAATGCTGTTCCATCTTTCCGGCCCGGCTGCCGCAGCCCATGCCGATATTTTTAAGCGCACCCCCGAAGCCGGTCATTTCATGCCCCTTGAAGTGAGTGAGGCTGATAAAGATATCGGCATCCATGATGGCGCGCCCGATCCTGGCTGTCTTGCAGTATTCGCCTCCAACTACGGGAACTTCGACCTCGTCCGTTCCGCGCAGTCCGTCGCCGATGATGATCTGGCAGCCGGTTGAGATCATGTTAAAGCCGTTCAGGTTTGCACAATCCATATGTTCCAGCGCGTTTTTGCGGCTGCCCGGATATAGTGTATTGCAGTCAGTGAGGAAGGGCATTCCCCCCTGTTCCTTGCAGAGATCTGCGACCGCCTTTGCGTAATTGGGTCGGAGGAAAGCCAGATTGCCAAGTTCACCAAAGTGCATCTTGATGGCGACGAATTTACCATCCATATTAATATTCTGAATGCCTGCAGCTTTACATAGGCGCTGCAGTTTATCCAGCTGGCTGGTGCCGACAGGACATCGAAAATCCGTGAAATAGACTGTTGATTGATCCATTTTATACTGTCTCCTTTATTCGTGATGAGCAAATCATAACATACAATCGGCAGAAATTCCACTGAAAAAAGGCTCTGCCATATCCCTGCCGTATAGGTTTTGACGTAGCGGCAGAAATCTACTATAATAAAAAAGACTGTATGAATAAACTTTGGAGGAAAGACTTGAAAAGCTTTGTTGGAGAATACACACCGAAATATCCTCTGTCTGTGCGTCCGATGGCTGAGATTAAAGGTTATCCGGTAAGACCCGGCGATTTTACATCGAATGGCGCGACGGCGACGCCGGTGGGCGTCAACTTCACGATACACACGCATTATGGGACGTCCTGCGAGCTGTTGCTCTATCATCGAGGAGAAGAGCAGCCCTATGTCGTGCTGCCCTTTCCGGAGGAATACAAGATCGGGGACGTTTACTCGATGCTGGTGTTTGGCCTTGATATTGAGGAGTTTGAATACGCCTATCGTATCGATGGGCCGTATGATCCAAGGCAGGGACTGCTGTTCGACCGGAACCGGGTATTGCTGGATCCCTATGCAAAAGCAGTTGCCGGTCAGCATATCTGGGGGGAGCACAAAAGCGGGAACTATCGGGCACGTGTTGTACGCGATACCTTTGACTGGGGAGATATGCCGCAGTCGAAACAGAATCTGTGTGATCTTGTGATTTATGAGCTGCATGTGCGCGGCTTTACCCGGCATGCTTCCTCAGGAGTACAGAATCCGGGCACGTTTGCGGGACTGATGGAAAAGATTCCCTATCTGAAAGAGCTGGGTATCAACGCCGTGGAGATGATGCCGATTTTTGAGTTTGATGAGGAGATCAATGCACGGGAAGTAAATGGAGAGCGATTGCTAGAGTACTGGGGGTATAATACCGTTGCTTTTTTTGCTCCGAATACGGCCTATGTGTCTGAGATGGAGCGCAACCGGGAAGGCTATGAGCTGAAGAAACTGATCAAGGCGTTCCACGACAATGGGATTGAAGTCATTCTGGATGTGGTGTTCAACCACACGGCAGAGGGCAACGAACATGGACCGAGCTTCTGTTTTAAGGGAATTGACAATTCTATTTACTATATGCTGACGCCGGATGGTAATTATTATAATTTCAGCGGCTGCGGCAATACGCTGAACTGCAACAATCCGGTTGTGCAGCAGATGATCCTGGAATGTCTGCGCTACTGGACGATTTCTTATCGTGTGGACGGTTTCCGCTTTGATCTGGCAAGCATTCTTGGGAGAAACGAGGATGGTTCCCCGCTTGCACAGCCGCCGCTTCTGCGGAATCTAGCCTATGATCCGATCTTAAGCCGCGTGAAGCTGATCGCGGAGGCATGGGACGCGGGTGGGATGTACCAGGTCGGCAGCTTTCCGGCCAGTCGCCGCTGGGCGGAGTGGAATGGCAGGTATCGGGATGCTCTGAGGGGATATCTCAAAGGTGACGCCTGGCAGTCCTGGGATGCAGCATTCAGTATCTGTGGTTCTCCTGATCTCTATGGCGGGGGAACGGGGGAGCTGGATAATTATCGTGGTGACTATGACGGACTCAATTCCTGCGTGAATTTCATTACCTGCCATGACGGCTTCACGATGTATGATCTGTATTCTTACAATGAAAAGCATAATGAGGTCAACGGCTGGGACAACACGGACGGAAATAATGATAATCGAAGCTGGATCTGCGGCGTGGAGGGAGAGACGGATGATCCGGAGGTGCTGAAGCTTCGGTTCCGCATGATCCGCAACGCCTGCGCGCTGCTGATGTGCAGCCGCGGGATGCCGATGTTCCTGGCGGGCGACGAGTTCGGCAACACGCAGTACGGCAACAACAACTGCTACTGTCAGGACAACGAGCTCTCCTGGCTGGACTGGTCCCTGCTTGAAAAAAATCATGATCTGTTCGAATTTTTCAAATACATGATCGCGTTCCGCCGGAATCACCGCGTGATACGGGAGCGGCTTCCGCGCGCTGTCTGTGGAATGGATGAGATGCACATTCACCCGCCGGACGGGGAGCTGGTGGACATCCCGCGCGATGCGAAGATTTTTTCGGCGAGCTTCGCCGGTTACGACGTGCAGAAGGGAAAAGATGACCTGGTGTATGTGACGGTAAATATTCACTGGGAATCGATTCCGATTACATTGCCCAGGGTGTACGGGCGTGTGGGCTGGCGTCTGTACGTCAATACAAATGGGGACGAAAGGGGCCGATATTGTTACACAGATGTGGAAGCGCCCTTTATTGAGCGTGAATTTATCGTGCCAGCGCGCTCCGTGGCGGTCTTTGTAGGGACGCATAACTGAATCGATGCGAAAAGCAGTTGAAAACACAAAAAGATTGTAATAAAATAACTGTGATTCGGGATTTCAGGAGCATAAGAGATAGTAGATCCTCACTATCCTTCCATGTTTCGGGAAAACCCGCTGTATCATAGAAATGGGATAACAGGAAAGGGGAAGAACAATGAGCTATGTAGATGAAGTGCTCACGAAAGTGAAGGAGAAGAACGCATCGGAACCGGAATTTCTGCAGGCGGTGGACGAGGTGCTGGAATCGCTTCGTCCGGTGATCGATGCCAATGAGGAGCTGTACCGCAGGGAAGCGCTGCTGGAGCGCCTGCTGGAGCCGGACCGCCAGATCAAGTTCCGCGTGCCGTGGGTGGATGATAAGGGACAGGTGCAGGTGAACACCGGCTACCGTGTGCAGTTCAATAATGCGATCGGACCGTACAAGGGAGGGCTTCGTCTTCATCCGTCGGTCAATATCGGAATCATCAAGTTCCTGGGATTTGAGCAGATTTTCAAGAATTCCCTGACCGGGCTGCCGATCGGCGGTGCAAAGGGTGGCTCCGATTTTGATCCGAAGGGGAAATCCGACAGAGAGGTGATGGCGTTCTGCCAGAGCTTCATCAGTGAACTGTACAAGTATATAGGCGCGGATATAGACGTTCCGGCGGGAGATATCGGCACCGGCGCCCGCGAGATCGGGTATATGTATGGACAGTACAAGAGGCTGACGAGCTCCTATGAAGGGGTTCTGACCGGAAAGGGCTTAAGCTTCGGTGGTTCGCTGGCGCGCACGGAAGCGACCGGCTACGGGCTCCTTTATATCACCCGTGAGCTGCTGAAGTGCCATGGTATGAGCATGGAGGGCAGGATCTGCTGCGTATCGGGATCCGGAAACGTGGCGATCTACGCGGTGGAGAAGGCACAGCAGATGGGCGCGAAGGTTGTAACCGTATCGGATTCCACCGGCTGGATTTACGATCCGGAGGGTATTGATGTGGCGCTCCTGAAAGAGATTAAGGAAGTACGCCGCGCACGCCTTACCGAATATGCAAAGGCGAGATCTTCCGCTCAGTATCACGAGGGACGCGGTGTGTGGCAGGTGAAGTGTGATATCGCGCTTCCGTGCGCGACGCAGAACGAGCTCCTGCTCGACGATGCGAAGCAGCTCGTGGCGAACGGCTGTGTGGCTGTGTGCGAGGGAGCCAATATGCCGACCACGCTGGACGCGACAAAGTACCTGCAGGAGAACGGCGTGCTCTTTATCTGCGGCAAGGCTTCCAATGCAGGCGGTGTTGCGACCTCTGCTCTGGAGATGACGCAGAACAGCGAGCGGCTGAACTGGACCTTTGAAGAGGTGGATGCGAAGCTCGAGCAGATCATGGTCAATATTTATCACAATATCGACAATGCGGC
This sequence comes from Lachnospiraceae bacterium, assembly GCA_021204285.1. Lineage (GTDB taxonomy): Bacteria > Bacillota > Clostridia > Lachnospirales > Lachnospiraceae > Hominiventricola. The sequence continues at coordinate 4,877 of JAJPZP010000097.1, forward strand.
AAAGCGCTACGACATGGAAGGCAATTACGTGGCCGGTGCGAATATCGCAGGATTCGAGAAGGTGGCGAATGCCATGCTGGCGCAGGGCGTGTGCTAGGAAGAAGTAACGAAGAGATAATAAAAGACCGACGACCCCATACAATCTGGGAGCGTCGGTCTTTAACTTTTCCGCTTTCAATCCTTTACACTTCGAAGATCAAATCGCCGTAGGACGGCATCGGCCAGACCTCCTTGTCGACCAGCATCTCAAGCCGGTCGACCGGGCGCCGCAGCGCATCCATAGCGGGGATCACGTAATCGTGATAGTAGTGAGCCCGCGTTTCATTGTCTTCGATGGTGGGAGCCTCCGCGGCCACTTTTTTCAGAATGCGGACCGCGCCGTTCGCTTCATTCAGCAGTGTGCTGATGTCGCGCAGCAGCTCGGACTGTACGTTGGGGGTCGCTCCGGCGGCCTTCACGGACTGGATGATCGAGGAGAGCGTGCCGGTGTAGCCAATGACGGCGGGCAGAATCTGCTTGACCGTCATGTCGATCATCGTCAGAGCCTCGATATTGATCGCCTTATTATAGGTCTCATACTGAATCTCCGCGCGGGAGCGCAGCTCCGCCTCGTCGAAGACGTGGAAGCGCTCGAACATGGAGATGGACTTTTCAGTCACGAGAGCTGGAATCGCGTCCACCATCGATGGCAGGTTTGGCAATCCGCGGCGTGCAGCCTCGGCTACCCACTCTTCGGAATAACCGTTTCCGCTGAAGACGATCTTCCGGTGTTCGCTGAAATACTGGATCAGCAGGTCGTGGAGCGCGGCTTCGAAATCGTCCGCTTTCTCCAGAACATCGCAGGCATCGGCGAAGGCCTCCGCCGCAATCGTGTTCATAACGACGGTGGAGTGTGCGATCGAGTCGCGTGAGCCGACCATACGGAATTCAAATTTATTGCCGGTGAAGGCAAAGGGAGACGTGCGGTTGCGGTCAGTGGCGTCCTTCATGAAATCCGGAAGCGTCTTCACGCCGGTATGGAGATGGTGACTCTTCAGACTGTGCGTCGCGTCTCCGGTACTCAGAATCTGATCGATCACATCGTCGAGCTGTTCGCCGAGAAAGACGGAGATGATCGCGGGCGGTGCTTCATGGACGCCGAGACGAAGATCATTTCCGACATTGGCGGCAGATTCGCGGAGCAGGTCAGCGTGAGTGTCTACAGCCTTCAGAATGCAGGCCAGGATGAGCAGGAACTGCCGGTTCTCATGCGGGCGTTTCCCGGGGTCAAAGAGGTTGATGCCGTCGTCCGTGGTCAGCGACCAGTTGTTGTGCTTGCCGGAGCCATTGACGCTGGCGAAGGGCTTTTCGTGGAGCAGGCAGACGAGCCCCTGCTGCGCCGCAACCCTTTTGAGCGTCTGCATCATGATCTGGTTGTGGTCTGCAGCCACATTTGCCTCCGCATAGATCGGAGCGAGCTCATGCTGCGCCGGGGCCACCTCATTGTGCTGCGTTTTGGCCGGGACGCCCATCTTCCAGAGCTCCTCGTTCACCTGGCACATGAAGGCGCCGATGCGCTGACACAGCGTGCCGAAATAGTGGTCGTCCAGTTCCTGTCCCTTCGGTGGCATTGCGCCAAACAGCGTGCGTCCGGTATAGATCAGGTCTTTCCTCTGTAAATATTTCTCTCGGTCGATCAGAAAATCCTCCTGTTCCGCACCGACGCTCGGAACGACCTTGCGCGAGGT
>JAJPZP010000152.1:0-7294 GCA_021204285.1 Lachnospiraceae bacterium
GATACGAACAGTTGATAAATACGGACGACGTGTTACTGGTAATGCAGGCAAGATCGAACAGAAGGTACAGGAGGATGACAGTATTCTTATTCCTGTACAATGAAGTTTGATCTTTTTTTGTGTTACAGGAACAGAGGCGTGTTTATCCCTAAAAATGAAAAGGAGTGGAAAGAGTATGGATTACGCAAAAATTGCCAGTGACATACTGGAAAACGTAGGCGGTAAGGCCAACGTGCGCAATGTGACGCACTGCTTTACGCGGCTGCGTTTCGTCCTGAAGGACGACAGCAAGGCGAACAAAGAGGTTGTGGAGCACCTCGAGGGCGTCATCTCGGTCGTCGAGGCCGGCGGCCAGTTCCAGGTCGTCTGCGGCGCGAAGGTGACGAAGATTTATGATGAGCTGATCAAGATGGTTGACACCGGGGAGGCTCCGGCGGATGATCATCAGAAGTTTGACGCGAACTTTGTGCTGCAGAAGATCTCCCAGATCTTCACCCCGATCGTTCCGGCGATCGCTGCGGCAGGTCTGATCAAAGGACTTCTGTCCGCGGCCGCGAAGCTGCCGATGTTCGAAGCCTTCGCTGCGACGGATACCTATACGATCCTGAATACCGCAAGTAATATTATCTTCTATTACATGCCGATTTTCCTGGCCTATACGACGGCCAAGGCTCTGGGCTGCAGCCAGGTTATCTCTATGGTTATCGGCGGCTTCCTCTGCCATCCGACGATTGACGGGATTATGCAGGACGTCGAGACGTCATCGAAGATATTTGGTCTGCCTGTTATAAAACAGGCCTTTACGATCGGTGAGTCGACCAGGGTCTTCAGCTATACAGAATCGGTTATACCGATTATCCTGGCGGTCATTGTCCTGTACTTCCTGGAAAAGGGCCTGAAGAAGGTGATTCCGGAGATCCTCCAGATTATCCTTGTGCCGGGCATCTCTCTGATCGTCATGGTTCCGGTCGCGCTTGTGGTCGTAGGCCCGGTCGGCATCTATGTCGGTTTTGTGGTTCAGTGGCTGTACACTGCGCTCTATTCCTTCAGTCCGCTGCTCGGCGGTATCATCGTCGGCGGCCTGTGGGGCGTCTGCGTTATCTTCGGCGCGCACCGCGCTCTGCTGCCGATCGGCCTGAACGACGTGGCGATTACCGGTACGAATACCCTGATGTGCTTTGCGGGTTCCGCGAACTTTGCGCAGGCGGGTGCGGCGCTCGGCGTCATGCTGAAGTCCAAAGATGCTGATACTAAGCAGGTAGCCGGTGCGGCAACGATCTCCGCGTTCATTGTGGGCGTTACGGAGCCGGCCATCTACGGCTGTAACCTTCGTCTGAGGACACCGATGGTGTGTGGGGTTATTGCCGGTGCTCTGGGCGGCGCGGTCATGGGTATCGGCAATGCCGTCAACACCGGTTTTGCCAACAACGGTATCCTGACCATCATGTCTTACTACGGGGAGGGGACGACCTTTGGCCAGTTCCTCGCATATCTGATCGGCATTTCCGTTGCCTTCTTCGGCGCTGCGATCCTGACCTATATCGTGGGCTTTGCTGAGGAAGCGATCGGCGAGAAGGTTTCGGCGCAGCCGGCGGCGGCCGTGATCACGGAGACCGTGAAGGCTCCGGCTGTGGACGTCACCGAGGAGAATGCAGACATTAAGCTTGCTTCCCCGGTTGTCGGAAAAGCGGTTTCCCTGAAGGAGACTTCGGACGAAGTATTCGCGTCTGAGGCACTTGGCAAAGGCATCGCCATCATCCCCGAGAAGGGCGAGGTCGTCGCTCCGGCGGACGGTACGCTGACAGTTCTCTATCCGACGCTGCACGCGCTCGGCTTTACGCTTGATAACGGCGCGGAGCTGCTGATTCACATCGGCATCAATACCGTGGAACTGGAAGGCAAGGGCTTCACGAAGTTCACTGAGCAGGGCGCGAAGGTGAAGAAGGGCGAGAAGCTGGTGAGCTTCGACATTGACGCGATCAAGGCGGCAGGTTACGATCCGACAGTCATGGTACTGATCTCCAATACCGAGGACTTCGCAGGCGTGAGCGGCGTACCGGCTGCGCATGCATCGCTGGATCAGGATGTTATCTTGATTAAGAAATAATGATAGTCAGGAGGAATTTAGCTTCTATGAGTAAAGCAGGATTTCCTGAAAATTTTCTCTGGGGCGCGGCTTCGTCCGCGTTCCAGATCGAGGGCGGCTGGGACGCGGACGGCAAGGGCATGACCGTTGCCGATTTCAACTCCTTCAAGCGCTCTGACAAGCAGGCGGACAGCAAGGTCGCCAGCGATTTCTATCACCACTGGAAGGAAGATATCGCGCTGATGAAGGAGATGGGCCTCAAGGTCTACCGTTTTTCCCTCTCCTGGGCGCGTATCATCCCGGACGGCGACGGTGAGGTCAATCAGAAGGGCATTGATTTCTACAATCAGGTAATCGATGAGCTGCTGGCGAGTGGCATTACACCTTTTGTCACCCTGTATCATTTTGACCTGCCTTACGCACTGGTTGAGAAGTACAACGGCTGGGAGTGCCGGGATTGTGCTTATGCTTTCGAGCGCTACGCGAAGGTCTGCTTCGAGGCCTTCGGTGACCGTGTGAAGTGGTGGCTGGTGCATAATGAGCAGAATCTGATGATCCGCGTGGACGAGCGCATGAACATCAACGAGCCCGATCCTTTGAAGGCCGATCGCATCCGCGCGCAGATGGACTATCACATGTTCCTCGCACACGCACTGACGGTGAATGCCTGCCACGAGCTTGTGAAGGACGGCAAGGTCGGTCCGGCGGTTTCCTCGACCTGCACCTATCCGCTGACAAATAAGCCGGAGGATGTATGGGCGGCGAAGATGAACGACTGGTTCAAGACAAATTACTGCCTTGATATGCACTACTATGGCGAGTATCCGGGATACTATATGCGCTACCTGAAGGAGCGCGATATCGTGCCGAAGATGGAGGAAGGCGACGCCGCGATCCTGAAGAGTGCAAAGATGGATTTCATCGCGCTCAACTATTATCGGACGCTTTGCGCGAGTTATCTTCCGGCGGACGAGGAGCATCCGATCGGCATGCGCGTTTTCCGAGGGAATGAGGTGGATTTTGACCAGTATGGCTATTGCCGTGATGAGAAGAATATGAACCTTGCGGCGAGCGAGTACGGTGCGCAGATTGACCCGATGGGGCTTCGTATCGTACTGAATGATTACTATGCGCGCTATCATCTGCCGTTGATCATCACGGAGAATGGACTTGGCACGCCGGATGTGCTGACGGAAGACGGTAAGGTGCATGATGATTACCGGATTGATTATATCCGCGGTCATCTGGACGCGATGGCGCTCGCGATGGAGGATGGCGTAGACCTGATGGGTTACTGCCCGTGGTCGGTGGTTGATCTCTTAAGTTCACACCAGGGCTTCCGCAAACGTTATGGTTTTGTCTACATTAACCGGGAGGACATGGATCTCAAGGATCTGCGCCGTATCCCGAAGGACAGCTTTTACTGGTATCAGAATGTGATCCGGACAAACGGCGAAGAACGTTAATGGGGGAAACGAGAGGGAGGTAAATGATGCGTGTAGTGAAGGTTCTGAACAACTCACTTATCCTTGCTCTTGACGACGAGGGAAGCGAGATTATCCTGATGGGTAAGGGCATCGGGTTTCATAAAGCTTCCGGCTATCAGTTCAAACCGGAGGAGGTGGAGAAGGTCTTTGTGCTCAAGGACCGTTCCATCTCCCGCAATATTATCAAACTCGCGGCGGAGGTGGACAGCGTCTACTTCGAGATCAGCAAGAATGTGATTGACTATGCCCGCGAGGAGTTTGGAATGAAGCTGCTCGATCATATTTACCTCTCTCTCACTGACCATATTGCGTTCGCTGTCCACCGTGTAAAGCAGGGTATTGTGGTGCCGAACTTTTACACGACGGACATGCGTCGTTTCAATCCGAATGAATTTCAGGTGGGGCGTTACGCCCTGGAACTTGTGAAGGAGCATCTCGATATTGAGCTGCCGACAGACGAGGCAGGGAATATCGCTTTTCATTTTATCAATGCGCAGATTGACCACCCCCATAATGATACAAACCGTGAGATCCGCAAGCTGACGGAGGATGTGCTCGATATTGTCAAATACTATTATCAAATCATCTACCCGGAGGACAGCGTGACCTACACGCGCTATGTGACGCATGTAAATCTGTTCGCACAGCGCCTGATTGCGGGAAAGCAGCTGGACGGTGACGCCTCGCACCTGCTCTACGACCAGATCGCGGAAGTCTGCCAGTCGGAATTTCACTGTGTGGAGCGTATCGACCGTTTTGTGCAGGAACGGCTCGGCATCGCGTTAAGCAGTCAGGAGTCGATGTATCTTGCAATGCACATTCATCTGATCCTGGAAGAAGGCCGGACCAGATAATCTTTTCTGGACACCGCATGTCGGCGGTGTTCTTTTCTTATGTCGTATTTCGAAAATTCCCATGCATAAGTTGCGAAGCGTCCCGGAAACTGTTATAATCAAAAACAGCGGGCAGACCGCAGACAGGAGACAGAATGATAAAAAAGATAACGCTGCTGATCAGCGTACTGTTATTCATCGGCATCTGCTCTTTTTTTTCGTACAGTCGGGAGACAACACCGGAGACACTGGCGAGCGGTTCTCTGTCGGGTGAGGTGCGTCAGGCGCAGAAACTCTCGAAAAATCTCAGTCAGACGCTGGATTTTTCCAGGGTGCAGCTGTGTTTTAAAGGGGAGCTGCTGGCCTGTGACGAAGAAAATCGGACATGGTATCTGCCGGTGGATATGGACAGTGACAGTTGGGAGAGCGGAAGCTTCACGAGTCTGGATGACGGGATTTCCATTCTTCCGCTTCAGGACTATACTCTTTATGAAAAGTCAGAGATTGTGGCTTCAGGGCAATCAATTCCCTTCCTGGCTTTCAGTGAGACGGAGGAGTCCTGCATCGTGATACAGGTCGTGTTTACCGGCCTTTCCGTGGTGCGCATTGAGACGGATGCGGATCTTGACGTTGACACGGTATTTGCGGGGAGTATTGTATTTTATGAGTCCTGCGGGCAGATGGACTGGACGTATTCGTCAGTTTTCGAGGCTCATGAGAGGGGACAGACCAGCCGGGCTTATCCGAAAAAGGGGTACCGGGTAAATCTGGTTTCGGTTACTTCGGGCGGGATCAGCAATAAAAATAAACTTTCTGTTCTTGGAATGTGCAGCTCTGACAGCTGGATCTTTTATGCGATTTACAGTGACGGGACGAAGGTAAGGGACAAGTTTAACATTGAACTCTGGAATCGCTTTGGCGCGGAGGATACCTCCTATGACGCGCATTTCGGAACGCACATGGAGTATGTGGAGCTCGTGGTCAACGGTGAGTACCGCGGGCTTTATGGAGTCATGGAGCCGGTTGACAGCACGCAGCTTCAGATTTCCGACCAGGAATATCTTTATAAGCGCACCTTTTCCCGTGCGCTCTCCACGGAGCTGCTCGACAGCTATACGACGGAGGAGTATCTGACTGTGCTCGGCACGGAGTTGAAGGGCTCAGATGATGCAGGTACGGACTATGACTGGCAGTGCTTCCGGTTCTATGTGGAGCTCGAGGAGGAAACGGATGACGAGGCTTTTGTGAGCGGGGCGGAGGCGCTGCTTGATCTGGACAATATGACAGATATCTGGCTCTTTGTCCAGATGATTTATGGCGAGGACAATATTTATAAGAATATGTTCTATGTGTTCAAGAAGGAATCAGACGGCTATCGCATGTATCAGGTGCCCTGGGATCTCGACCTGACCTGGGGAAATGTATATACCGATGATGCGGAGCAGCTCTATGTCATGTCCGCACCGGAACTTGCTGAGGAGAAGCTTGCGTGGCCTTTTGCTGACCGCCTGATTGCACTTGACGCGGGCGCCATCCGGGACAAAATCTCTGCAAAAAGGGAGGAGCTGCGGAAACCGGTTCTCTCCGATGAGAGTATGGAGACACTTCTGGAGGGATGTATTCATGAGGTGCAGGATTCCGGCGCGTTTGCACGCGATGCGGCGAGGTGGCCGGACAGCGCGCATGACGGAGACTATGATGCACTGCGGGAATTCATGGAGGCGCGCCTGACGTTTCTGGATGAGGAGCTGGTATGGTAAAGGAACCGTCCAGTACAGCACCTTTCCATTTCGCTGCTGTCCTGAACTGTTACAAAAAATATGTATGATTGGATACAGGAATGAAACAATAATAAGATAAAAATAGAAGGAGAGAAACGAATGCAGAAAAAGATTTTTGATCCATCGCTCCCGGAAAACTGGTATCGGCATGAGTTCAAATACATCTGCTCCTTTGCGCAGCTTAAGGTGATCGAGGCCAGACTGACCGGCCTGATTGCGCGTGATTCCCACGCGGGACCGGACGGTGTCTATAATATCAGGAGTCTGTATTTTGACGATTACCAGGATCGCTGCGTCCGGGAGAATGAGGCGGGAACGGATCCACGTGAGAAATTTCGTATCCGTATTTACAACCACAGTTCCGATCGTATTTCCCTGGAACTGAAGCGCAAGGAGCGTGGAAAGACACAGAAGCTCCAGTGTCCGCTTTCAGAGCGGCAGTGTCGGACATTGATGGCGGGAGAGATACCGGAGATGTCGAAGAATTCGCCGCCGCTTTTGCGGAAGCTGGAGCTCGAAATGCGAACGAGGCTGATGAGGCCGAAGGTGATTGTGGAATATGAGCGGGTGCCCTATGTGTATTCTCCGGGTAATGTGAGGATCACGCTGGATGAAAATATCCGTTCTTCCGGGAGGATTGACCTGTTCCTCACGGATCAGATCCCGCTCAGACCGGTGATGCCGACCGGGCAGCATATTCTCGAGGTGAAGTACGACGAATATCTGCCGGATTATATTTACCGTGCCGTACAGCTGGAAAACCTGCAGCAGACAGCCTATTCCAAGTATTATCTGTGCAGGCGCTACGGACTTTAAAAAGATGGATAAAAGAGGAGGACAAATACATATGTTAGGATTTTCGGATATTTTTAAAAATTCGTTTCTGGAAGGTTTCACGAGCATGGACATCACGACCGCAAAGATTGCGGTGACGCTCTTTATGACGGATCTGCTGGGGCTTTATATTTTTGCAATTTACCGCCTGGTGACCAGGAAGGTTTTTTATTACAAAAACTTCAATATCTCCCTGGTGTCGATGGCAATGATCACGGCGGCGTTTTTTCTGGCGATTCAGTCGATTCTGGTAATTTCCCTTGGTATGGTCGG
>JAJPZP010000152.1:7304-25862 GCA_021204285.1 Lachnospiraceae bacterium
TACTGCGATCAAGGATCCGATGGATCTGGTTTTTCTGTTCTGGTCGATCAGTGTCGGCATTATCTGCGGTGCGAGCCTTTACGAGGTGGCGCTGATTACCTCTGTTGTGGTGACAGTGCTTATTCTGGCGCTGGATATGCTTCCTGTGGGGCGTGCACCGATGATGCTTGTCGTGAACAGCTCTGTGATGGACTCTGAAAAAGAGATCCTGGAGGTCATCGGGCGTTATGCGAAATCGTACAGGATCAAGTCCAGAAATCTCTCCAAAGACCGCCTGGATATGGTGGTGGAGCTTCGCGTGAAGGATGAGAGCGGTCTTGTAACCGAAGTCGCAGCGCTGGACGGTATGATTTCCGCATCCCTGATTGCGCATGATGGAGAGGTTACCTTTTAATTATGAAATCTGACTATGCAAAACGCGGCTATCATTATGCGAGAAACTATGGTGTAGGGAAGCTGTATTTTAAAGCGCGGGAGAGGCTGGAGAGGAACAGCCTGGAGAAGGATTATCAGGACTGGCTGTTCGCAGGAAGGCCATCTCTTCGGGAGAAGGAGCTGCAGCGCGGGCACCATTTCTCTTACAGTCCGCTGATCAGCGTTGTAGTTCCACTCTATCGGACACCGGAGATGTTTCTGCGGGAGATGATAGAATCTGTACTGGGACAGACGTATGGGAACCTGGAGCTCTGTCTTGCGGATGGCAGCGGTGATGACAGTCTGGAGTCTGTGCTGAGCGGATATATGAATCAGGATTCCCGTATCCGCTACAGACGACTGCCGGAGAATCTGGGAATTTCCGGCAATACGAATGAGGCGTTGCGCATGGCGACGGGCGAATATGTAGCGATGCTGGATCACGACGATGTCCTGGAGGAGCACGCTCTGTTTGAAGTGGCAGAACTGCTTCAGAACCGACCGGAGCTGGATCTGATCTATACGGATGAGGACAAGCTGAGTGCGGATTCCGGTACATTTTTCCAGCCGCATTTTAAACCCGACTATAATCCGGATCTTTTGCGCAGCAACAATTATATCTGCCATTTTCTCGTTGTCAGACGGGAGCTGGCGGAGCGCGTGGGAGGTTTTCGGGAAAATTTTGATGGTGCTCAGGATTACGACTTCATCCTGCGCTGTGTGGAAAAGACGGAGGCGATCGGGCATATCCCGCAGATTCTGTACCACTGGCGCTGCAGCGAGGGATCTACGGCGTCCGATCCGGGAAATAAATCTTATGCCGCGGAGGCAGGGAAGCGGGCGCTGGAGGCGCATCTTAAGTGCATTGGTGAGGACGCCAGGGTTGACTGTCTGGATAATCCGGGTTTTTATCGGATCCACTATACGCTGGTCTCGGTGCCAAAGGTCTGTATTGTGATACTTGGCGCGCCGGATATAGGAAAGCTGAAAAAATTTTTAAAGGTGATTTCAAAGCGACGGACCTACACGAATTTTGAGATGCTGATGCTTCTGGACATGCCGAAGAAGAATAAAGCGGTCTTAAATTTTATCAAAGAATATAGACAAATTCCGATTAAAGTAGTATATTGTACTGGTGCGCGTAACAAATCTCTAACATTTACCAGCCTTGCTGAAAAGCTGGAAAGTGAGTATCTGCTCTTCCTCGACAGCAGGATTGCCACCGTCAGTGCGGACTATATGGAGCTTCTTCTCGGAAATGTGCAGAGGAAGGGGATCGGAGCGGCGGGAGGCAGAGTGTACGACAGTAATCTGCGGCTTCGGTATGGCGCACGAGTGATCGGACTGAATGGTCAGGCCGGCGTGGCATTCGAAGGATTGAAAGCAGGTTACACTGGTTATTTTCACAAGGCGGTTCTTCAGCAGAATTATCATGCGGTGTCCGGGCAGGCCATGATGGTCAGCAGGGAGCTTTTCCTGAAAGTCGGCGGCTTCTCCGAGGATGTTGAGGAGCGGATGCGCGATGTGGATCTGTGCCTGAAACTGGAGCGACTTGGCCTGCGGAATGTGTACGAGCCGGGAGCGATATTTATCCTGCAGAAGTGTCGGGGCGATCGACGGCAGAGCATAAGGCCGGCGATGCAGTTTGCCAGAAAATGGAAGGAATTCCTGAAAGAACCGGATGGATATTATAATCCGAACCTCTTGCTGAAGGATACGGATTTCCGGATAGGGGAAATTTATTAGAGAGGGCGAACGATGCCGGATGTAACGATTGTGATTCCTAATTATAATGGAATAGCAGTACTGGACGTGTGTCTGTGTTCTGTGCTGAAGCAGAAAAATGTGACGGCGCAGATTATTGTGGTGGATAACGGTTCCACGGATGGAAGTCAGGAATTTATAAGTCAGAAATTCCCGACTTGCGAACTGGTGTGTTTAGATCAGAATTACGGCTTCAGCCGTGCGGTAAACGAGGGTTTCCGGCGGGCAAAGAGCAGGTACGTGATTCTGCTGAACAATGACACGGAGGCAGAACCCGGTTTTGCGGCAAGACTGCTTGCGACAATTCGCAGACATAAAAAATGTTTTTCCTGCCAGGCCTGCATGCTCCAGTATCGGGACAGAGAACGCCTGGACAGTGCGGGCGATCTCTACTGTGCGCTGGGCTGGGCTTTTTCCAGAGGGAAGGGAAAACCTGCGGACGCTTATCCGAGGGGCGGAAGGATTTTTTCCTCCTGTGCCGGGGCGGCTATCTATCGAAAAAATCTGGTGGAACGGCTGGGGGGCTTTGACGAGGAGCATTTCGTCTATCTGGAGGATGTTGACATCTGCTGGAGAGCCAGACTTGCCGGCTACGAGAACCGTTATGAGCCGCGCGCGCGGGTATACCATATTGGAAGTGCCTCGAGCGGTTCCCGCCATAACAGCTTTAAGGTGGGATACGCGGCGGGAAACAGTGTTTATCTCGTTTACAAGAATATGCCATTACCACAGATCCTGCTGAATGCACCATTTCTGCTTGCAGGCTATCTGATAAAATATCTGTACTTTGTGAAGAAAGGCTTTGGCGGGGATTATCTGAGAGGTATCAGGAGAGGGATTGGCCTGTGCAAAGCAAACCGTGACCGACGCCTTTCCTTCCGGACAGAGCACATTCCGGTGTGTGTGCGGCTCCAGCTGGAGCTGTGGAAAAATATTCTGTATCTGCCGTCATAGGCGGGGACAGAGGAGGAACAACAGGTGAGTATTTATGATTAAGGATAATCAGCGTTATTTTAACCGGCTGCAGGTTGTGGTTGATGCTCTGGTCATCTGTGTATCGTATGTGCTGTCCTGGGTTTTCAAATTCCTTGTGCTGCGGGATCCGCAAGGCTTAAATTTCCGGCAATATATGCTGACGCTGATCGGGATCGTCCCGTTGTACCTGGTGCTGTATCTGGCCTTTAATCTGTATACGCCGAAGCGTGTGCAGGGCCGCAGGCTGGAGAGCGGCAATATAGCAAAGGCGAATACGGTTGGCCTGCTGCTTATCATGGGCGTGTTCTTCCTGCTGCGCGATTACAATGATTACGCGATTGAGTATTCCAGATCGATGCTCTTTTACTTCTACGTAATCAATATCGTGTTGGAAGCCTTTGTCAGAAACCTCATCCGGCTGGTGCTGCGCAGGATCAGGAGAAGTGGATTTAACCTGCGCCACATCATTTTTGTGGGTTACAGCAGCGCTGCGGAGGAGTTCATCGACCGGATCTTTGCCAACCCCCAGTGGGGCTATCGGATATATGGGATTCTGGATGACAACCGGGAGATCGGATATACCTACAAGGGCGTGCAGGTGATCGGTACAACGGAGGAGCTGGGCGAGATCCTGGAAAATAATCGTCTGGATGAGATCGCGATCACAATGGCGCTGCGGGAATACTATAAGCTGAAGCGTATTGTCGCGACCTGCGAGAAATCCGGTGTTCATACGAAGTTTGTCCCGGATTACAATGAAATTATTCCGACCAGACCCTATACAGAGGATCTGCAGGGACTTCCGGTCATCAACATCCGCCATGTGCCGCTTACCAATACTTTCAATATGGTCTGTAAGCGCTGCATGGATGTGGTGGGAGCCATTGTCGCGATTATTATCTTTTCACCGATTATGCTGGTTACGGCGATTCTGGTTAAATCAACATCCAGTGGGCCGTTGATATACAGGCAGGAGCGCGTAGGCATCCATAACCAGACTTTTCAGATGTATAAGTTTCGCTCGATGGAAGTGCAGTCTGTGAGCAGTGAAAAACGTGCCTGGACTGTCCGGGACGATCCCCGGGTGACGAAAGTTGGGAGAGTGATTCGACGTACCAGTATCGATGAGCTGCCGCAGCTGTTCAATGTTCTGAAAGGTGATATGAGCCTGGTAGGACCGCGCCCGGAACGGCCGCTTTTCGTGGAGAAATTCCGGGAGGAAATTCCGCGCTACATGATCAAGCATCAGGTTCGTCCGGGAATGACCGGATGGGCGCAGGTAAATGGATACCGGGGAGATACATCAATCAAGAAGAGAATTGAATACGACCTGTACTATATTGAGAACTGGACGATAGGACTGGATATCCGGATTCTGATTCAGACCTTCTTTAAGGGGTTCGTCAATAAGAATGCGTATTAGCAGGCGTAGAAAGGATGAGTCATGGCAAAAGAGACTGTGAAAAAAACAAGCTCGAAAAAGAGCGCGTCGCGGAAGGCGGAGCCGACTTCGGGAAAGCGGGCATCCACTGGCAAAAAGGGAACGTCCAAAAAGAAGAAGGCCAAAAAGAAAAAGCGCCTGGTCATCTTTGGAGTTGAGATTGTAGCGGTTCTGGTGCTGATTATAGGATTCTGGGTGGTCAGTAAGCTGGATACGCTGCAGCGGCCGGATGTGGATTCGGAGGAGATTCAGGTCAATGAGACGATCCAGGAGTCGACGGTGCAGACGATGTCGGGCTACACGACGATCGCGCTGTTCGGGCTTGATACCCGGCAGGCAGGGCAGCTTGGCAGCGGAAACCGCAGCGACACGATCATCATCGCCAGTATCAACAATGATACAAAGGAAGTGAAGCTGGTCAGCGTCTACCGCGATACCTATCTGAATCTTGCAAACGGCAAGTACAATAAATGTAACGGCGCCTATTCGGCAGGCGGCCCGGAGCAGGCCATCAGCATGCTGAATATGAACCTGGATCTGGACATTCAGTACTACGTCAGTGTGGACTTCCTGGGTCTGACGAAGACGGTTGATTATCTGGGCGGCGTGGAGATTGATGTAGACGAGACAGAGCTTGAACATCTGAATAACTATATTGTCGAGACTTCCGAAGTTACCGGAATAGAGACGACAGCGCTTACCTCGGCTGGCCTGCAGACTCTGGATGGCGTGCAGGCGACGTCCTACTGCCGCATCCGCTACACGGCAGGTGACGACTTCAAGAGAACAGAGCGGCAGCGCGAGGTGATCCTGCAGCTGGTCAGCAAGGCGAAGGAAACGGATATTTCGACCATCAATGATATTATCAACGCAGTGTTCCCGCTGATCGCGACGAATTATACGAATGAAGAACTGGTCGCGATGGCTCCGGAGCTGCTCACTTATGATATTGTGGATACGACTGGTTTCCCGTTTGACAAAGTGTCGGCCACGGTCAGCGGAAAAGGCTCCTGTGTCATACCGGTTGACCTGGAGGAGAATGTGAGACAGCTGCATGAATATCTGTTCAACAACTCCGACTATGAGCCCTCTAATGAAGTGAAGGAGATTGCGGCTCAGATTACGGAGGACACCGGATATTAAGAGTCAGACAGGCGAGGGGGTATGGATACTTTCCTCGCCTTTTGCATAGAAATGGTATAGAGGAGGAGACATCATGTGTGGAATCGTTGGATATATCGGTACGGAGCAGGCTGCTCCCATCCTGCTGGACGGCTTGGAAAAACTGGAATATCGGGGTTATGACTCGGCAGGACTTGCGGTCTATGACGGACAGGAAATTCAGGTGATGAAATCGGTTGGCCGGCTGCAGGTGCTGCATGAACTGTCCCATGGTGGTGAGAAACTGCCGGGAACACTGGGGATTGGCCACACGCGCTGGGCCACACACGGTTCGCCAAACAATGAGAACGCGCATCCCCATTTTAATAAGGACCGGTCGATTGTAGTTGTCCATAACGGGATTATTGAGAATTATGTGAAACTTCGAAAGCTGTTGCTGACCCGGGGGTATGAGTTCGCGTCCGAGACGGATACGGAGGTGGTTGCCCATCTGCTCGACTATTATTATAAGGGAGATCCGCTTGAGGCCGTCCTGAAGGTCATGCAGCGCGTAGAGGGATCCTACGCATTCGGCATCCTGTTTCGCGAGCATCCGGATGAACTCTATGCGGTCCGCAAGGACAGTCCGCTCATTGTTGGAAAGTGCGGCCATGGAAACATTATTGCTTCCGATGTGCCTGCAGTGCTGAAATATACCCGTGACGTCTACTTTATCCAGAATGAGGAGGTCGCGAAGCTCACAAAGGATGAGATTCATTTTTATAACATTGACTGTGAGAAGCTCGAAAAGGAGTCCACGCGGATCGAGTGGGACGTCAACGCCGCGGAGAAGGGCGGTTACGCGCATTTCATGTTCAAGGAGATCCACGAGCAGCCGAAGGCTGTGCGCGATACAATCAGTCCGCGGATTCGCGATGGAAAGATTGTCATCGAGGAGCTTGGAATGAACGAGGAGGAACTTGCCGCGATACGCAAGATCTACATCGTGGCCTGTGGTTCCGCCTATCATGTAGGCGTAGCCGGGAAATACGTGATTGAGGGAATGGCGCGCATTCCGGTAGAAGTCGATCTGGCGAGCGAGTTTCGTTATCGCAGGCCGATCCTCGATGAAAATACGCTGGTTGTCGTCATCAGCCAGTCAGGCGAGACGGCGGATTCGCTGGCGGCGCTGCGGGAGGCAAAGCGGCATCCGGGCGTTACGGTGCTCGGTATCGTCAATGTGGTTGGCAGTTCCATTGCCCGCGAGGCGGATCATGTCATGTATACCTGGGCCGGGCCGGAGATCGCGGTTGCGACGACGAAGGCCTACAGCACGCAGCTGGTCGCTCTCTATCTGCTGGCCATGCGTTTTGCGGATGTCCGGGGAACGATCGGTGAGGAGGAAATGTCTGACCTGATCCGTGACCTTCAGAAGCTGCCGGATCAGATCGAGATGGTGCTGGCGAATAAGGAACGCCTGCAGCGTTTTGCGAACCGCTATGCAGCGGCAAAGAGTGTATTTTTTATCGGCAGGGGTATTGACTATGCGATTTCCCTGGAGGGCTCCCTGAAGCTTAAGGAGATCTCCTACATTCACTCGGAGGCCTATGCGGCAGGCGAGCTCAAGCACGGCACGATCTCGCTGATTGAGGAGGGTACGCTCGTGGCTGCGATTATGACGCAGGAGGATCTCTATAAGAAGACGCTCAGCAATGTCGTAGAAGTGAAGAGCCGGGGGGCCTTCGTGATGGCAGTGACGAACCTGGGTCATACGGAATGCGAAAAGACGGCGGATTATGTAATCTACATACCGAAGACGAATCCATATTTTACGGATTCCCTGGCTGTGATTCCGCTGCAGATTTTCGCCTATTATGTGGCGCTTGCGAAGGGCTGCGACGTCGATAAGCCGCGAAATCTCGCAAAATCCGTGACGGTGGAGTAGGAAGATGACACATTGTAAGGTGGATGTGCTGATTCCCGTATACCGTCCGGGAGCTCAGCTGGAAAAACTGCTTGACAGGCTGAAGGCACAGGCGTATCCGGCAGACAGGATTATCCTGATGAATACGGAGGAGGCATACTTTCCGTCAGGACTGCTTGAGAAATATGAGAATGTGGAGGTCCATCACCTGAAAAAGGAGGACTTTGACCACGGTGGTACGAGGGATACGGGGGTGTGGCTGTCGAGGGCGGATATTATCATCTGCATGACACAGGATGCACTGCCTGCTGACACGCATTTGATCAGTGAACTCCTCCGGGCCTTCGATGATTCTTCCGTATGGGCGGCCTATGCGCGCCAGCTTCCGCGGAAAGGCTGCAGGGAAGTGGAACGCTATACCCGGAGCTTTAATTATCCGGCAGAAAGCTGTGTGAAAGGGCTTGCTGATCTTGGAACGCTCGGTGTTAAGACGTATTTCTGTTCCAATGTGTGCGCTGCCTGGCGGCGTGATAAATATCTGGAGTTTGGCGGTTTCGCGAAGCGAAGCATTTTTAATGAGGATATGATCCTCGCAGGGCAGCTCGTGCAGGGGGGAGGAAAGATTGCCTATTGCGCGGACGCTCGTGTGTACCATTCCCACAACTACAGTGCGCTGCAACAGTTTCACCGGAACTTCGATCTGGCGGTGTCCCAGACGATGCATCCGGAAGTGTTCGGCGGACTGCGCTCTGAGTCAGAGGGAATCCGGCTTGTAGAGAAAAGTTTGCGCTATTGTATGCGGATCAGAAAGCCGTGGTTAATGTTACAGGTACTGACGCAGAGTGCGGGAAAATTTCTCGGATACCGGATGGGGCAGCGCTATGAAAGGCTGCCGCACCGTGTGATCCGCTGGTGTACAATGAATCCGACGTTTTGGGAGAAGGAGAACGGATGAGAAAGCTTTGGGCGCTGTTTACAGCGATGATGATATGCACTGGTCTGCTGACCGGCTGCGGGACGAGTGCGCAGCTGCGTGAGCAGCAGACTGCGCTGCGCGCAGAAGGAATGTCTCTGGCTGCTGCAGGAGATTATGAGGCGGCAATCGCTTCCTATGACGAGGCGCTCAGTCTGGCAGATATGCATGCGGGAAGCCTGGAGCTGGATATCGCAGCCTACAAGGCGGCGGCGCTCTATCGCGGCGGTGAGCTTACGGAAGCAATTGAGCTGTACAGTGCGATTCTCGACCTGAAGAAAAGCGCCGAGATCTACCTGACCCGGGGACTTCTGTACCGCGAAGCGGGGGATCAGAAGGCGGCAAATGCAGACTTCACCGCGGCCATGGACATGACATCCAAAAAGGATCTGGTCATGCTCGGAAGGCTTTCTTATTATATGGAAGATTACACATCAGCGAAGTCTTATCTCGAGGAGGCTACGGCGGATGGAGATCCGGAAGGAATCTACTGGCAGGCCGAGCTGTATTGGGAGATGGGCAATAAGGATTACGCGTTGACGCTCTATCAGAGTTACCTGACAACGGACGAAGCGGAACACCCGGACGCCTATGCAAAGGTTGCCTCCTATCAGACGGAACAGGAGCAGTACGGGGAAGCGCTCGCGACGATTGAGGCAGGGATCGCCCTCGGCGACAGCGACGTGCTGCAGCAGCTGCTCGCGATGCGCATCGCGGTCTATGAGTATCAGAGTGACTGGGAGACGGCGAAATCGCTGATGGAGAGCTATCTGGAGTCGTATCTGGACGACGAGGATGCCCTGCGCGAGTATGAGTTTCTGCGGACGCGGTGACTGTGCGCCATGCTTCCCGGTCCCTGAGATGATACCGGCAGGAATCTGTCCTTGCAGCATGCCGGTTTGCCCAGTGAGCGTCCAGGCAGCATACCCTGTGGGGAGAAGCAGTCATCGCCTTCGGGATTTTCGTCATCTGCGGCTGCGAAACCCCGAACTGAGCCTCCGGGTCAAATGTCTCTCGTCAGGCTGTCGCTCGATAAGTCCTTTCGATGGACATCGAGGGCGATTTGTTACAAGAACTGCATACGGCTGGAAGCGACCAAAGACGGGTCCAAAACACTACAGAATTGTTTTGGACCCGTCATTCGTAAGGTCGCGAAGCCGTATGCATAGTTCTTGTTAAAATCGCCATCTGGGAATCGAAAGGACTTATCGTGTGGCAGTCTGTGCCACGACTTGCCTCGGAGGCTCACCCGTTTCTCGCTCGCAGATGATGAAAATCCAGCGAAGCCGTCTCCCATGCTTCTCCCCACAGGGTATGTTGCCTGGACGTTCATTTCCAGAGACTACGCATGCTGCAAGGACAGATTCCCGGCACTGTGCCGGGGAGGCTGGGAAGCATCATAACTTTTCATAGAAAAAACACAATTACTACTTGACAAAGCACCCCTCGGGGTGCTATTTTAGTTTACAGGAAATGTTAGCACTCTCAAATGTTGAGTGCTAACAGGGAGAGAGGAGGAAGCTTACATGGAACTGGACGAGAGGAAGAAAAAGATTCTGAACGCGATCATCCGGACTTACATGGAGACCGGCGAACCGGTGGGGTCGAGGACGATTGCGAAGTACTCAGACCTGAAGCTCTCCTCCGCCACTATCCGCAATGAGATGTCAGATCTTGAGGAGATGGGCTACATTGTTCAGCCGCACACGTCGGCGGGGCGGATTCCCACGGACAAGGGCTACCGGCTGTATGTGGATCATCTGATGCAGGAAAAGGACAAGGAGGTCACGGATCTCAAGGAGCTGATGTTTGAACGGACCGACCGCCTCGAGCAGGTGCTCAAGCAGGTTGTGAATGTGCTCGCGAATGATACGAACTATACGACGATGATCTCCACGCCGCAGTACCATCAGAACAAGCTCAAGTTTATTCAGCTCTCGCGCGTGGATGAGAAGCAGCTCCTGGCGGTCATCATGGCCGAGGGCAATGTGATCCGCAACAAGCTGATTCCGATCTGCGAGGAGCTGGATGAGGAGACCATTCTGAAGCTCAATATCCTGCTGAACACGATGCTGAACGGAAAGACGATTGAGGAGATCAATCTCCAGATGATTTCCAGTATGAAAGAGCAGGCCGGCATCCATAGTAATATTATCAGCGATGTTGTGGACGCGGTCGCCGAGGCCATTCACTCAGATGAAGGCATGGAGATCTACACCGGCGGTGCGACCAATATTTTCCGCTATCCGGAGCTGACGGAGAATGGAAGAGCCGGGGAACTGATTCAGACGCTGGAGGAAAAGCACAATCTGGTCGATCTGGTCAACGAGACGCTCAGCAATGAGGAGAAAGGCATCCAGGTGTATATCGGAAGCGAATCCCCTGTTAAAAGCATGAAGGACTGCAGCGTCGTGACGGCGACCTATGAGCTCGGCGAAGGGCTGCAGGGCACGATCGGGATCATCGGACCGAAGAGGATGGACTACGAAGATGTCATGGGAAAGCTGAAATCCATGATGGATCAGCTGGATGAGGTTTTTCATAAGGAATAGAAGAAAGGCGGAATGACTGTGGACGAGAAGAAAGAAATGGAGCAGGAACAGGAAACCTCAGAAGAGGAGATTCTGACAGAGGAGCCGGAGCCTTCGGAGGAGAAGCCTCCGGCAGAGGAAGCCCGGACGGATAAGGAAATAGCAGATGAGGATGCTCCCGCGGAGAAAACAGCTGAGGATGGAGCCGCAGCGGAAGAAACTCCGGCGGAGGAATCCACGGATGCCGGTGAGGAGACTTCGGAGAAAAAAAGCTTCTTCGGCAGAAAGAAGGAAAAGAAGGATAAGCGCGATGAACAGATCGCGGATCTGACCGATAAGCTGAAGCGTCAGTTGGCGGAGTTCGAGAATTTCCGCAACCGGACCGAGAAGGAGAAGTCCCAGATGTACTCCATCGGGGCGAGCAGCGTGCTCGAGAAGATCCTTCCGGTGCTCGACAGCTTTGAGAGAGGCCTGAAGACCATTCCGGAGGAACAGAAGGAAGATCCGCTTGCAAGCGGAATGGAGATGATCTACAAGCAGCTGGTGACAGCGCTGACTGATCTGGGTGTGACGCCGATCGAGGCGGTCGGACAGGAATTTGACCCGAATCTCCACAACGCAGTGATGCATGTGGACGACGAGGAGCTCGGCGAGAATGTGGTCGCGGAGGAGTTCCAGAAGGGTTATAAATATAGAGATGCGGTGCTCCGGCACAGCATGGTAAAAGTGGCTAACTAATCAAACTTTATTATAGGAGGGAATTGAAAATGAGCAAAATAATCGGAATTGATCTGGGAACAACAAACTCTTGTGTAGCAGTTATGGAGGGCGGCAAGCCCACCGTTATCGCGAATACAGCAGGCGCGCGGACGACGCCGTCGATCGTGGCCTTCACGAAGACCGGCGAGCGTCTGGTCGGCGAGCCTGCGAAGCGTCAGGCCGTCACGAATGCGGAGAAGACCATCTCCTCGATCAAGAGAAGCATGGGCACCGACACGAAGGTGACGATCGACGATAAGAAATATTCGCCGCAGGAGATTTCCGCGATGATTCTGCAGAAGCTGAAGGCGGACGCGGAGAACTATCTGGGCGAGAAGGTGACCGAGGCGGTCATCACCGTACCGGCCTACTTCAACGACGCGCAGAGACAGGCGACGAAGGATGCGGGCAAGATCGCCGGCCTCGACGTCAAGCGTATCATCAACGAGCCGACGGCAGCGGCGCTCGCCTACGGCCTTGACAATGAGAAAGAGCAGAAGATCATGGTCTATGACCTCGGCGGCGGCACCTTTGATGTCTCGATCATCGAGATCGGCGATGGCGTGATCGAGGTGCTGGCGACCGCCGGCGACAACCGTCTGGGCGGTGACGATTTCGACCAGAAGATTACCGACTGGATGATCTCCGAATTCAAGAAGCAGAATGGTGTGGATCTGGGCGCTGACAAGATGGCGCTGCAGAGACTGAAGGAGGCCGCGGAGAAGGCGAAGAAGGAACTTTCCACTGCGACGACGACGAACATCAACCTGCCCTTCATCAGCATGAACGCCAGCGGTCCGCTGCACTTTGACATGAATCTGACGAGAGCGAAGTTTGATGAGCTGACTCACGATCTTGTGGAGCGCACGGCGGCTCCGGTGCAGGCGGCCCTGCGCGATGCGGGTATCAGCCCCTCCGAGCTTGGCAAGGTGCTGCTGGTCGGCGGTTCCACGCGTGTACCGGCGGTGCAGGATAAGGTGAAGCAGCTGACCGGTCATGAGCCGAGCAAATCCCTGAACCCGGATGAGTGCGTCGCACTCGGCGCTTCCATCCAGGGCGGCAAGCTGGCCGGCGATGCGGGCGCAGGCGACATCCTTCTGCTGGATGTAACGCCGCTGTCCCTGTCCATCGAGACGATGGGCGGCATCGCGACGAGGCTGATTGAGAGAAATACGACGATCCCGACGAAGAAGAGCCAGATCTTCTCGACGGCGGTCGACAACCAGACGCCTGTGGATATCAACGTGGTACAGGGCGAGAGACAGTTCGCGAAGGACAATAAGTCCCTCGGACAGTTCCGTCTGGACGGCATCCCGCCCGCACGCCGCGGTGTACCGCAGATCGAGGTGACCTTCGACATCGATGCGAACGGCATCGTGAACGTCTCCGCGAAAGATCTGGGTACCGGCAAGGAGCAGCACATCACGATCACGGCCGGCTCGAACATGTCTGATTCTGATATCGACAAGGCGGTGAAGGAGGCTGTCGAGTTCGAGGCGCAGGATAAGAAGCGCAAAGAGGCGATCGATGCGCGCAACGACGCCGATGCGATGGTCTTCCAGACGGAGAAGGCGCTCGAGGAGGCAGGCTCCAGCCTGGATGCTTCCGAGAAGGCAGAGGTAGAGGCGAAGATCGCTTCCCTGAAAGAGGTTGTGGAGCGCACGGCGAACCAGACCGATATCTCCGATGCGGACATCGACGCGCTCAAGTCCGGCAGGGAGGATCTGATGAACGCGGCGCAGAAGCTCTTCCAGAAGATGTATGAGGAGGCGGCGCAGGCGAACGGCGGCGCGCAGGGCGCGGGCCCGGATATGGGCGCGCAGGGCGGTTATGACGCGGGCAGCACATCCGGAGGAGCAGATGACGTTGTGGATGGCGACTACCGCGAGGTATAGTGAGCTTTGCCAGAACAGCAGGCCTTGAGACCGCCTTCTTCGAAGGCTATATGCCGCTTACGCGTCATATGTCTGAGGCTCGATGGGCGTTCCGCCCATTCCGAAATGAAAATACAGCCTTTAGCAGGTAAACCTGCACAGTCTGTTTTTCCATTTCGATGCTGTTCTGAACTGTTACAAAGAAATGAGGAAGCAGGCGCGCCCTGAGGCACGTCTGCATTCCTGTGTAGGAGGCGAGGTTTATGGCTGAGACAAAAAGAGATTATTATGAAGTCCTGGGCGTGGACCGGAATACAGACGAGGCGGCCTTAAAGAGTGCCTACCGGAAGCTGGCGAAGAAATACCATCCGGATATGAATCCCGGAGATAAAGAGGCGGAGAAGAAGTTCAAAGAGGCCTCGGAGGCCTATGCGGTCTTAAGTGATGCGGAGAAGCGCCGGCAATACGATCAGTTCGGTCATGCCGCCTTTGAGCAGGGCGGGGCCGGCGGTTATGGCGGTGGTTTCGACTTCAGCGGAATGGATATGAACGATATCTTCGGCGATATTTTCGGAGATCTCTTCGGCGGTGGAGGCGGGCGCAGCCGTGGGGCGAGGAACGGCCCGATGCGCGGAGCCGACCTGCGGGCGAGCGTGCGTATTACTTTCGAGGAGGCTGTGACCGGCTGCGAGAAGCAGATCGAAATCACGTTGAAGGATGAGTGTGACAACTGTCACGGGACTGGCGCAAAGCCGGGTACTTCACCGCAGACCTGCCCGAAGTGTCAGGGCAGAGGTCAGGTGGTCTATCAGCAGCAGTCTCTGTTCGGCACCGTGCAGAACGTGCGCACCTGTCCGGACTGTGGCGGCAGCGGAAAGATCATCAAGGAGAAATGTCCGAAGTGCTACGGCACTGGTTATACGTCGAGCCGCAAGACGATTTCCGTAAATGTTCCGGCGGGTATTGATAATGGACAGAGCATCCGTATCCGCGAGAAGGGTGAGCCGGGAGTGAACGGCGGTCCGAGAGGAGATCTGCTGGTCGAGGTGAGCGTGTCACGCAATCCGGCGTTTCAGAGACAGGGAACCGATATCTACTCAACCGTGCCGATCAGTTTTCCGCTGGCGGCGCTCGGCGGCACGATTCGCATCAAAACGGTGGATGGCGAGGTCGAGTACGACGTGAAGGCCGGTACGCAGACCGATACGCGGGTGCGTCTGCGCGGAAAGGGCATGCCCTCCCTGAGAAATAAAAATGTACGCGGTGACCACTATGTGACCTTTGTGGTCGAGGTCCCGACGAACCTGAGCCACGCGGCGAAAGAGGCGCTGCGCGCCTATGATCTGGAGAACGGCAATACGCTGAACCAGTCGGGAGACGGCACGGCAAAGTCGAAGAAAAAGGGCTTCATGGGTAAGCTGAAAGAAAATCTGGAAGATTTATAAAGTGTGGGAATGGCCCGCTGCCGACAGATGAGCTGCCGGGGCGGGCTTTTCATTTGTCACAGCAGGGATTTGGTGGTACACTGGACATAATTATACTGAATACAACGAGGAGAAAGAAAGGAACCTGAAAATGGAACGAAAAAACGCATGGAATACATATGACGAGGAAGAATACGGGAAACTCTATGATATCGCAGAGCAGTACCGGCAGTTTATCTCGCGGGGAAAGACCGAGCGGGAGTGCGCCGGGCTGACGGTGGAGATGGCGAAGGCAGCGGGCTACCGCTCTCTGGATGAGGTCCGGCAAAGCGGTGAGAAGCTGCAGCCGGGAGACAAGGTCTACGCGGTGCACAAGAAGAAGCTGGTGATTCTCTACGAGATTGGGACGAAGCCGCTGGAGGAGGGCATGAATATCCTTGGGGCGCACATCGATTCCCCACGCCTCGATCTGAAACAGAATCCGCTCTATGAGGATGGAGAGATGACGTTGCTCGATACGCATTATTACGGCGGTATCAAGAAATACCAGTGGGCGGCGATCCCGCTTGCGCTGCACGGCGTCGTCGCGAAGAAGGACGGAACGCTCGTCACTTTGTCGATCGGCGAGAAGGCGGACGATCCGGTGCTCGGCATTTCCGATCTGCTGATCCATCTTTCCGGCGAGCAGCTGCAGAAGAAGGCTGCCGTTGTGGTCGAGGGCGAGAATCTGAACATTATCGTCGGTAGCCGACCCGTAAAGACCGGGGAGGATGAGAAGGAAAAGAAGGAGAAGGAAGCTTTCCGCAAAGCGATTCTGGAGCTCCTGGAAAGGGACTATGGTATTGAGGAAGAGGATTTCCTCTCGGCGGAGCTTGAGGCGGTGCCCGCGGGCGCGGCGCGTGATTTCGGCCTTGACAGGAGTATGATCATGGGCTATGGACAGGACGACCGTATCTGTGCTTTCACCTCTCTGAAAGCGCAGCTTGAGGCGGAGCATCCGGTTTATACGGCGGTCTGCCTGCTGACCGACAAGGAGGAGATCGGCAGCATGGGCGCGACCGGCATGCAGTCGCGTTATTTTGAAAATGTGACGGCTGAGGTGATGGAACTCGCGGGGCAGTATTCGGAGCTGAAGCTTCGCAGATGCCTGCAGAATTCTCATATGCTCTCCTCCGATGTGAGCGCAGCCTTTGATCCGAACTATGCTTCCGCATTTGAGAAGAAAAACATCGCCTACCTGGGACGCGGTATGGTATTTAATAAATATACCGGTTCCCGCGGTAAATCCGGTTCCAACGATGCCTGCGCCGAGTATATCGGGGCGTTGCGCCGCGTTATGGATGAGGCGGGTGTGTGCTGGCAGACCGCGGAACTCGGCAAGGTCGACCAGGGAGGCGGCGGAACGATCGCCTATATCACGGCTAATTATGGTATGGACGTCATCGACAGCGGCGTCGCGCTGCTCAATATGCACAGCCCCTGGGAAGTGTCGAGCAAGGCGGATATCTACGAGGCTTACAAGGGTTATAAGGCCTTCCAGAAGGCGGAGTGGGAGTGAAAATGAGCGAGGTTAAGGATCGTCTGGCGGCGCTGCGCGAAAAGATGCGGGAATATGGTGTGGACATTTACATTGTGCCCTCGTCGGACTGTCACGAGTCGGAGTATGTCAGCGCGCATTTCCGCGCGCGGGAATACATCACCGGTTTTACCGGCTCTGCGGGGACGGCGGTGATCACCATGGAGGAGGCAGGCCTCTGGACGGACGGGCGTTATTTCCTGCAGGCGGAGACACAGCTTGCGGGAAGCTGCATTACCCTGTATCGCATGGGGGAGCCGGGCGTGCCGACCGTGTCGGAATATGTGGAGTCGCAGTTGAGACCGGGGAAATGCCTTGGTTTTGACGGCAGAGTTATGGCGGCCGCAAAAGCGCAGGATTTCGAGCGGATGGCCAGGAGCCGGGGGGCTTCTCTGTTTGCATCGGAGGATCTTGTCGGTATGATCTGGCCGGATCGCCCCGATATCCCGGATACGAAGCTTTGGGTGCTGGAAGAGTGCTACAGCGGAGAATCCGTGGACAGCAAGATCGCACGCGTGCGCCGGGCGATGGGGGAACAGCAGGCGGATATCCATGTGCTTGCCTCGCTCTGCGATATTGCCTGGCTGCTGAATCTGCGGGGTGGGGATATCCCCTGCGTGCCGGTGACACTCTCTTTTTTGACGCTTACGCGGGAGACCTGCGTCTGGTATGTGCGCTCCTCCATCGTGACAGATGAGATTCGGAATTATCTGTCAGGACATGGCGTGGAAATCAGAGCGTATGATGAGATTTACAAGGATCTGGAGAGCCTGCCGATGGGGCGGAGGGTTTTGCTGGACTCAAAAAATGTCAATAGTCGGCTGCTGCGTTCGTTACCGGAATCGACGGCCGTTATGGATCAATCCAATCCAACGGAGCTCATGAAGGCCGTAAAAAACGAGACAGAGATCAAAAATATCCGTGAGGCACATCGGAAAGAGAGCGTCGCATTCACGCGTTTTCTGTACCGGCTGAAGACCGGAAAAGCGGATCTTACGGAGCTTTCTGCGGCAGAGTATCTGGATGCATGTCGTGCAGAGCAGGAACACTGTCTGGGACAGAGCTTTGCACCGATCTGTGCCTACGGGCCGCACGGAGCGATTGTACACTACGCAGCCACGGAGGAGAGCGATGTGCCGATCAGGCGGGAGAATTTTCTTCTTGTAGATGCGGGTGGCCATTATCTGGAGGGGACGACCGATACGACACGGACAATCGCGATGGGACCGCTGAAGCCGGAACAAAAGCGGATGTATACCGCGGTTCTGCGCGCGAATCTGCATCTTGCCCATGCAAAATTCCGGAAGGGCGCGACCGGATATTCCCTGGATGCGCTCTGCCGGGAGTCTTTATGGCAGCTCGGCATGGACTTTAAACATGGAACCGGCCACGGTGTCGGTTATCTTCTGAACGTGCATGAGGGTCCGAACGCGTTTCGCCTGCAGATACCGGCAGGAGAGGCTCCGGCAGAGCTCGTACCCGGCATGGTGACGACCGATGAGCCCGGCGTTTACATTGCGGGAGAGTATGGGATTCGCCTTGAGAATGAGCTGCTCTGCGTCGAAGGACCTTCTAATGAGTACGGTCAGTTCCTCGAATTTGAGATCCTGACGTTGATTCCCTTCGATCGCGACGCGATTCTGGCGGAAGAGATGAGCCCGGAGGAGCTTCAGTGGCTGAATGCCTATCATCAGAGGGTATATGAGATGATTGGGCTGTACCTTCCGGAGAAAGAACGGGAGTGGCTGAAGGAGTATACCCGGGCAATTTTCTCTTGACACATTCCATCCCGTTTGCTAAAC
>JAJPZP010000205.1 GCA_021204285.1 Lachnospiraceae bacterium
AAATATACCCACGGCTGACCATTATCAGTAGAACCATTCCATATAATGGGGAGTTCCGGATAAAGGAAAGCCGCGGGCACTTCGTTGTCAAACTTTCACATTCGTTACTCAGAACATGATTTTACTCATGTTGTCGATCTCCTCCGAGAGCGCCTCATACACACCCGGGAAGGTGCTCATGGCGAGTCCCTGGGAAGCATTGGGAATGAAGTACAGCTTCCCGCACTCGCGGCAGGCTCTCTCGACTTCCCGCCTCACAACGTCCTGCGTCCATCCCTCATAATCTACCGAAGCGCTGTCAATACCGCCCATAAAGGAAATCTGTCCGCCGTATTTCTGAATCAGCTCCGGAATATTGTTCGAAGTCATGACACCCTGCCAGATGTCGATGCCCATATCGATCATATACGGGACCAGCGTCGCCGCATAGGAATCGGAGTGGTGCACGATCAGTTCCACGCCATGGCTCTTGTAATAGCCATACACTTTCTTATATGCCGGCAGGAAAAACTCTTCGAACATATCCGGCGATATAAACGTGGACTTCTGGCTCCCCCAGTCGTCATGATGGAAAAGTGCATCCGGCTTGATATACTTGCAGATTTCCTCTGCCAGCGCCAGTTCCCACTCGGTAATGTACTCTATCAGCTCCAGCAGGGCTTCCGGCTCCTCATAGAAGGCGATCAGGCAATTCTGAATCTCCATCAGATAATGACACTGTTCAAAGATGCCCGGCGCTATGAATGAAGTCACGAACTGTTCATTCCGGTCCACTGCCTCCGCCTTCGCGATGTACGGCTCCCACGCGGAAGCAGGGAACACCACATTCGGCGCGTGAACATACTCTCTCCAGCGCGTCACATCCCTGCAGACGATGCTCTCCTCGTCATGCACCGGAAACGCTCCCGGTACCCCTTTGGGCCAGGATCTCTTCACGCCCCAGGCGTTTATGACATTGAGCTCGCCCGGCTTCGGCGCCGGATTATGCTCGCTGAACGGAGTAGCGACCTGCATGGCAAACGCTTCATACTGATTGACGAATCGATCCGGCTTGCCTCCATGAATGGTCTCCAGCAGATTTTGTCTTTTACTTAACATTTTCTCCCCTACCTTTCCTTTTTATTTTATGTCCTGTACATGATCTTACTTAGTATTTTCCGTATTTGTCAAGTGTCTCAAACATCGCGTCCAGATTCTCCGGCTTGCAGTTTTCCAGCAGGGCGTTGAAGTCAAAGAGGTAGCCGCCGCCCGGCATGCAGTCGTCAAGGAGCTGTCTGGTCTGCCGGATGACTTCTTCTTTCTTACCGAACTCCATGACACTGGCGGAGAGATTCCCGGAGATGCAGGCAGTGCCGCCGAGAATGCGCTTGGCCTCTTTCATATTCACCTTCTCAAAATGATACAGGACCTTTCCCTTCGGCACATCGGTCAGATACTCAAGGCGGGTGTCGTACGGTCCCTCGGTGTAGATATAAGGAGTCACGCCCCACTCGATCAGCGCCATCATGATCTTCTTCAACGGCTTCCAGTACAGACGCTCATACTGCTCTCCGTTCATAAAGCCGTCCATGGCCTTGTGCAGTGGGAAGAAGACCCGTTTCACCGGCATATCAGCATATTTCAGATACTGCAGGGCCTGGATCTGTTGATCCGCAAACATATCGCAGGCCCGCTCCATATATTCCTGCATGTCTTCATCAATCAGATCTTCAAAAATACCCATGGTGCCGCGAAAATAGTCGCCGAGGATGTCGTAGGGAGCCTCCGATACGCCGGTGACATACGTAGGGAAGCCCAGTTCCGTGAGCTTCTTCCTGTATTTTGCTGTGGCAGCTGCAGCCTCCCGGTCTGCCTCTCCGATCTGATTCAGAAGCTGATAAGCATTTGCCATATCCGGGCTGGTGAGGGGAGCCAGCAGACTGGTGCTCAGAACGACAGTCGGACGCAGATTAATTTCCGAGAAAGCTTTCAGCGAGGGAAATGCGCGGGGAATATATTTGCGCAGCATAAAACCGGTGAAATCATCCAGCATCTCCGGATACTCTTCCTGCGTCATAAATTCCCGCTCGATGACCTGATGGGAGCTGTAAATGGAAACACTGGTGCCGGGTCTGCCAGGCCAGTCGATCATCTGCGAGTTGGCAAGTTCATTCGCACGTCCGCTGGTAAAACCGGAAAAAGTGTGCATATCGCACATGGGATGATCCTCATAGAACTTAATCGCGGCCTCCCCTGCCTTCTCGTAGTCATAGTAGAGATCCCGATAGCTGGACCCATGCGCCCGCTGCATGTACGAGCTGATATAGGGAGCGACCGGCACGCGGTCCGGCGTCCCCAGAGCGATCGCCGTCTCCACGCGCTGCCTCCGTTCTTCAAATAATTTTGCATTTTCTTCTGACATAAACTTTCCCCTTTCCTACTGAATTTTCTGCTGTTTTCATTATAGGATGATTTCAGGAAGATTCACAGCCGTCATTGGTTGTTATTTTCTGTTCTGCATGCTACAATATGTAGCGGGGTGAAAAATTTGAAAATTACGTCAGAGATGCTGTTCTTTCTTTTGTCCGGAAAATATACGCTCAAAACGAAGCATATCGGGAGAGCACAGCTCCCGATCCGGCGGATTCTTCCGTGGAGAGAGGACGATGCCCTGCAGGATGACGTGCTCTATCTGGTTATGGAGATGGGAACACCCTGCAAAGACCTGCAGCGAAAGCCGGGAAACCTGCTGTTTTGCAGTCATCCAGACGAAGCGTCGCCGGAATTTCTGCCGGAAGACAATGGCGCAGTTCTGTGCACGGAAATGGAAACTACAAACTTTGCACTGTCCGTACTCGAGCTGTATCAGCGGCTGACGCAGTGGGATGCCCGTTTTCTGGAAGCAATCCTTTATCGGAAGGATTATCGGGAAGCGATGGCTATGGGGATGGAGCTGCTGCCCTGGAAATACGCGGTCATTGATCTCGACATGCGACTTCTCTATGCCACGCCCGACTATATCAAGTCGGTCTCGAAAAATCCGGAGCGGGTTCCGAAGGATAACATTGAGATGCTGCTGATGAGTCCGGAATTTCATGAAGCCGTACAATATCAGGAAGCGTTTTACTATTACGAAGAATACAACTCTGAAAATCTGCTGTGCTACAACTTGAAGCAGAATGGACAGTACTTTGCGCGGCTCTGCATGCATGTCGGCGGGAAAGACAGCGAGGTTCCCCTTGGGGCGCGCGAGCTCTTTGAAGCCTTCGCCGTGCATCTGGAGGATCTGATCCGCTTTGACACGCACGCCCTGAGCGGACGTTTTCGGGATCAAATGCACCGGCTCTTTCAGTCGCTCGCTGTCGGTGAGACGCCGGAGCCTGGCTTTGCATCCGCCATCCTGAAAAAGTTTGGTTGGAAAGATCAAGACGCCTATACGGTCTTTAAGCTGCTTTTTTATGAGGAGGAGGGCTGGAAAACACAGCTGGAAATTACGCTTCCTTTTCTGGCGCAGGAACTGGAAAATCAGTGGCAGCATTCCTGCGCGGTTGTGGAAGGCTCCGCTATCCTGTGGATTATCAATCAGAATCTGTCGAAAACCGATGTGAGTTCTCATGATTTCCGGCAGCAGGTCGCCTCCTTCGTGCGCGATCACGTTTGCAGCGCGGGACAAAGCTCCAGTTTCGATGATTTTTCAAAAATTCCCTTCGCCGTGCGCGAGGCAGAGGTGGCGCTGCAGATCGGACAGAGAAAGAATCCGCAGTTCTGGTTTTTCTTATTTGACGACTATCGGTTGGAATACATGCTCGGTAGGACGAAGGAAGAACTGCCTTTTTCCATGCTCTGTCATCCGGCCATCACACAGCTCATCGCCTATGATCAGGAACATGGTACGGAGCTTTCAGAAACGCTCCGAGTCTATCTGCAGTCACATATGAACATGACTGCGGCGGCGGAGCGCATCTATGTCCATCGAACCACGTTCTGTCGCAGAATGAATCATATTCACAGTCTGACCGGTCTTGATCTGGAAGACCCGGACACGATACTGGATCTCATGCTGTCCTACCGCCTCTCCGACGACTGAACGTAAATCTTTAAATTCAGGACGGCGCCTCCGGTTTCCTCTTTCTTCGAAGGCTGCATGCCGCCTGTGGTCATGTGTTCAAGGTCTGGCTCTTAATACATGAAGCGCAGCTTCCGGTTTTCCAGATAGCGCAGCATCCAGTAAGGGTTCACCGCCGTCTCCTGATCCGCGCCAAGGGGAATATAGATACCAACATGCAGATGCACCGGGAACTTCCCTGTTGTGCCTTCCTCACCGTAACCGGAGTCGCCCATGTAGCCAAGAATTTCGCCGGCGTACACACGGTCCCCAGCCAGCCATTTTTTCGCATAGGAGTGCAGGTGCGCATAGTAGTAATAATTCCCGTTTCCGGAGCGGATACCGATACGCCAGCCGCCCTTCTCCAGCCATCCCACTTTTTCCACCGTTCCGTCTGTCATACTGAGCACGGGATAGTAACCGCTCTTATCAAGATCCGCCATGATATCGATACCTTCGTGGCTGCGCGTTCCGCCGTAGGTCCGTTCTGCATGCCAGGTGTTTTCGAAGGAAACGGTCGCGGCCGTGTTTGTCTCCGACTCCGGCACGGGGAAGCAGGACAGCTCCTCCCAGACGCTGTCCTGCAGCGCCCCATACTCTTCAAATTCACTGCGTGTATTAGATTCCTCTGGTATCTGCGTCTCAAGAAGTCCGTCCAGCCAGAACAGTTCTCCCTCGATCAGGCAGGCCAGCAGGAGCACGGAAAGAAGCAAGCACGCAATTCGCCGGATCGAATTCATAATTCACCGCCCGCCCCATAAACTGTACAAAGTCAGTTTACTTATATGGTGGCCGCGTGAAAAAAATACTTTATATCCTTTGTAGTATCGCCGTTCTCGTACTTTTCTTCATGCATCCGGCAGCGGTCGCGATCGGATGTTCCGCGGGTTTAAATCTTTGGTATACGGCGGTTCTGCCCTCTCTGCTGCCTTTCCTGATCGTGTCGGGACTGCTCATCGGCACCGGGCTCTTCCGTTATCTGAACCGTTTTTACGCGCCGCCGCTTTCCTGCCTTCTCGGCATCTCGCAGGAGGGCTGCTATGCGGTACTTATGGGTTTTCTCTGCGGCTTCCCGATGGGCGCAAAGGTCACAGCAGATCTTGTTCGCGAAGGACATATCTCCGCAGACGAGGGAAACTATCTCCTGAGCTTCTGTAACAATGTAAGCCCTGCCTTTTTTCTGAACTACATCTGTCTTGCGAAGCTCAATTACCAGACCGTGCCATGGTCGCTGGTCGCTGTCTTCTACGCGGTTCCGCTGCTGTATGGAATCTTCATAAGGCCGCTGTGTCATTTTCAGAGAAAAAACGGCTATACAACAAAACAGGCACCTTTGCAACGGATTCATTTTCCGATGCTGGATGCCTGTATTATGGACAGTTTCGCGACTGTCACCCGCCTTGGCGGTTATATTATCCTGTTTTCTATACTGGCGCGGCTGAGCGCACTGCTGCCTCTCGGGGCGTCAGCCAGTGTGTTGATTGGCGCGCTGCTTGAAATCAGCGGTGGCATCGACGGAATCGTCTCAGCTGCCTCCTGTCTTTCACCTGTGCTTCGAACGTCGCTCGTCTGCGCCTGCGCGGCTTTCGGAGGATTCAGCACCTGCGCGCAAACTCAAAGTGTCATCGCGGAGACTCCGCTTCGCCTGCGAAGTTATCTCACAGGGCGGCTCGCCATCACTCTTCTGACTCTTCCTGCGGTGCTGCTTCTGCAGTCTGCGGCGCCAGCTCTGCGCGGTTGCTGGTGATCACATTGTAGAAATCCTGGAAATTGTTTATCATCGCGGTGTAACGGGTATTCGAGGTCTCGACCACATTGCTGACCATCGTCTGCAGGTTCGCCAACATGTCGTCCGTGTATTGGATCGCACCAAGACGAATCTCATTCGCGTCACGCGTCGCATTATCCAGAATCTCCTGTGCCTGCGCAGTAGCCATCTCGGTCACCTGATTTGCCTGTGCATAGGCCTGTTGCATGATCTCATGCTCATTGACGAGTTCCTGATTCTGAATATTCGCCTGCGCGATGATCGCCTCCGCCTTCTGCTGCGCATCGGCCAGAATCGCGTCTTTGTTTGCCAGAATCTTCTGATATCGCTTGATCTCCTCCGGCGTCTTCATACGAAGCTCGCGGAGCAGCTCCTCCATCCGCTCACGATTCACAACGATCTTGTCGCCCGAACCGAGCAGCGGACCCTTACAGGTATCGATATAATCTTCGATCTCTTCTATAATCTGTTCTATTCGACTGTTGGCCATAGTCTCATTCCCCTTATATATTGAATTGATGCAAAAACCATTACGCTTACTATACCCCACGAAGAGCAATTCCTCAAGGGGCGAGTGTGTGAATTGTCTTATTTTCGCTTGAATTC
>JAJPZP010000169.1 GCA_021204285.1 Lachnospiraceae bacterium
TGGAGATTCTGTGGGAAATGCAGTGAAAGATTCGTGAAGATTTGTCAAAAGAGTTGCTTTGAGGAAAAAAAAAGATTATAATCATATAGATTTTAACAGGAGGAAATAAGATGAAGAAGAAAGCAGCGTGTTTTATTGCGCTTTTGCTGACAGCGTCGGTGATGCTCGGCGGGTGCTCGGGCCAGGCGATCGATTATACCGCGGAGGCGGCCAGCGTTGACGGAGTATCCATCCCGCTTGGCGAACTCAATTTTTATCTGCGTTACCAGCAGGTGGAGATGCAGTCCCTGTATGGCGCCTACTTTGGTGAAGATTTTATGAACCAGGATCTGATGGGGACAGGCTCTGTCTACGGGGAGACGATTCGTGATTCCGTTCTGGAGATGTTGGAAGAGTTTTACGTGATTGAGGCGCATGTGGACGAGCTGGGTGTCTCGCTGGATGAGGATGATGAGAGCGCGATCGCGGAGACAGTGGAGACATTTCTTTCCGCCAATGACAGCGACACTCTGTCACTGCTGTCTGCGGATGAGGCGACGGTGACGCATGTGCTTGAACTGCTCCGGCTTCAGGTAAAGGCGTACAATTACCTCGCGACGACGATTGACACGGAAGTGGACGAGGAAGAAGCGGCGCAGAAGCGTATTACTTATGTGAGCTATTCTACTGCGGGAACGACCGATGACGATGGAAATACGGTGGATCTGACCGATGAGGAGCTTGGAGAGATCCGCGCGGAACTGGAGGAGATCCGGGATGAAGCCCAGGAGAGCGGTGACCTCAGTACAGTGGCGGAGGATCATGAGCTGAGTGCCGTTACGACGACCTACGGCTCGAGCGATGAGACGCTGGATGAGGATCTGAAGGCCGCGGCGGATGCGCTCTCTGACGGCGAGTTTGCCGATATCGTGGAAGGCGACGGATATTATTATCTTGTCTATATGGAGAGCACCTACGACGAGGACGCGACACAGACAGAGATCGAGAGCATTCTTGAGGAGCGTGAGCAGGCGGCCTATGACGACTGGCTTGACGCACTGCTGGAGGAAGCGGAGATCGTGGTGAACGACAGTGTCGTGGATCAGCTCAGCTTCGAGCGGATCTTCACTGTGAAGACGGAGGAAACAGAGGAAGAGTCCGAAGAGTAACGGACAGAAGGGAGCTTCTTAAAAATGAGCGTGACACAGAATCTGACACTGATGACGGATCTGTACGAGTTGACGATGATGCAGGGATATTTCAAGAATCCCGTGCAGGAGACGGCAATCTTTGACGCGTTTTACCGCACGAATCCCTGCGGGAACGGCTATGCGATTGCTGCGGGACTCGATCAGGTGATTGACTACATCAAAAACCTGCACTTTTCCCCGGAGGACATCGAATACCTGCGCAGCCTTTCCATTTTTGATGAGGATTTTCTGGATTATCTCGGAAAATTCCGCTTCAGCGGTGATATTTATGCGATACCGGAAGGGACGGTCGTATTCCCGAGGGAACCGCTGATCAAGGTGATTGCGCCGATCATGGAGGCGCAGCTCGTAGAGACGGCGATCCTGACGATCATCAATCACCAGAGCCTGATTGCGACGAAGGCGGCCAGAGTCGTGAACGCGGCCAGGGGCGACGGAATCATGGAGTTCGGGCTTCGCCGCGCGCAGGGACCGGATGCCGGCGTTTACGGGGCGCGGGCAGCGATGATCGGCGGCTGTATCGGCACGTCGAACGTACTGACCGGACAGCTTTTTGATGTGCCGGTGCTGGGCACGCACGCGCACAGCTGGATCATGAGTTTCCCGGACGAGTACACCGCTTTTAAGACTTACGCGGAACTTTATCCGAATGCCTGCACGCTGCTGGTGGATACCTATGACACGCTGAAATCCGGCGTGCCGAACGCGATCCGCGTATTCAAGGAGATGCGCCGCGCGAAAAAGCTGAACGGGCGTTACGGCATCCGTATCGACAGCGGCGACCTGGCTTATCTTTCCAAGGAAGCCCGCAAGATGCTGGATGCGGCGGGCTTCCACAATGCGATTATCTCGGCGTCGAGCGACCTCGATGAGTATCTGATTGACAGCCTGAAGACGCAGGGTGCAAAGATTACATCCTGGGGCGTCGGAACGAACCTGATCACCTCGAAGGACTGTCCGGCTTTCGGCGGCGTCTACAAGCTCGCGGCCGTAAAGGAAGGAGACGGGGAGTTTATTCCGAAGATCAAGCTCTCGGAGAACAGTGAGAAGATCACAAATCCCGGAAATAAGACCGTTTATCGTATTTACGAAAAGAATAATGGAAAGCTGAAGGCTGATGTGATCAGTCTGGTGGACGATGTGTTCGATGAGTCAAAGGATCTGACGATCTTTGACCCGAAGGAGACCTGGAAGAAGACGAAGCTGAAGGGTGGCAGTTATACGCTGCGTGAACTCATGGTTAAGGTTTTTGACCAGGGTGAATGCGTCTATGATTCCCCGTCCGTCATGGACATCCGGGAATACTGTATCGGTGAGCAGAATACGCTCTGGGACGAGACGAAGCGTCTTGTGAACCCGCATAAGGTCTATGTAGATCTCTCGGACCGCCTGTTTGAAATGAAACGAAGCCTGCTCAATCAGATGGGCGTGAAGGCAGAATAGCAAAGGATAGCACCCGCAGGGGTGCTATTTTTTTGCTCCCTCACATAAGATAGAGAGGATATGAGGCAGCTGCGAGGCGGTTGCCTGCAAAGTGACTGAGGTGGGGGAGTCTATGGACGAGAGAGATCTGCAGGTATTGGAACAGTATCCGTTTGCGGTGAATGACTTAAGACGTGTCCGGGGAGCATATCTTCTGGACACTGACACGGGGTTGAAGCTGCTGCGCGAGTGTCCCCTGAGCGTGAAGCGTCTCGCACTGGAGCAGAGCTTACTGACGCATCTGCGCAGGCAGGGCTTTTCTGCAGATTTGCTGGTTCCGGACAGGGAGGGAAATCTGGTCAGTGTTTACCGCGAGCGTTTCCCCTATATGGTGAAGGAACAGCCGGATGGAAGAGAGTGCGATACGAAGAACGAAAGCGAGATCCTGCGGGCAGTCTCGCTGCTGGCTGAGCTGCATCTCGCCCTGCGCTGCCCGGAGTTCGCCGGTGCAGAGGGTTTAAAATTCTGCGGGCGGGATACGCGGAAGGAGATGCAGCGGCACAACCGGGAGCTGCGGAAGATCTATACTTTCATGAAAAAGAAGAACCGGAAAAATGAGTTTGAGTCGGCCTGCCTCTCCTGCTTCCCGGAAGTGATAGCGGAAGCCGAACGCTCGGAACGGCAGCTGCAGACCTCTGCCTATAAGAGTCTGCGGGAGCAGGCGCTTGCGGAAGGGCATTTCTGTCACGGCGAGTATATTCACCATAACATTCTCATGAACGGTGGGAAAATGACGGTCGTGAATTTTGAAAAGTTCTCGCTTGATGTGCAGATCAATGACCTGAGCCTCTTTATGATAAAAATTCTTGAGAAACAGGACTACGATTCGCGGCTCGGAAAACGGATGCTGGAGGCTTACGGGAGGAAGAAGCCGCTTTCGGCGGCGGAGCGTGCGTACTTAAGCGTCTGTCTGGGCTATCCGGAGAAATTCCGTAAGCTTGTGAATTACTATTACAACACAAATAAGGCGTGGATACCGGGAAAACATATGGAGAAGCTGGAAAAATTCCTGTCACAACGGGAAAAAAGGATTTCTTTTTCTGAGGAAATAGGCTATACTGAACTTAACATTTAGTTATACGGAGGTAGGAAAATATTATGGGCTACAGGGAGATTTACGACGAGTGGCTGGCGAATACTTATTTTGATGAGGATACGAAGGCGGAGCTGCGTTCGATCGCGGACGATGAGAACGAGATCAAGGAGCGTTTCTACAAGGATCTGGAGTTCGGTACGGCGGGGCTGCGCGGCATCATCGGCGCGGGTATCAATCGCATGAACATCTATGTGGTGCGCCGGGCGACGCAGGGGCTTGCGAATTACATCCTGAAACAGGGGAAAGAGAATGCGAGCGTAGTGATTGCATATGATTCCCGCCACATGTCGCCGGAGTTTTCAGAGGAGGCGGCGCTGACGCTGGCGGCGAACGGCATCAAGGCGTATCGGTTCGAGTCGCTGCGCCCGACGCCGGAGCTGTCTTTCGCAGTGCGTGAGCTTGGCTGTATCGCGGGTCTCAATATCACGGCGAGCCACAATCCGCCGGAATACAATGGCTATAAAGTCTACTGGGAGGACGGCGCGCAGTTCACGCCGCCGCATGACAAGGGCGTGACGGCGGAGGTGCTGGCGATCACCGATCTGTCGACCGTGAAGACGATGAGCCACGAGGACGCGGTCGCTGCGGGCCTTTACGAGACGATTGGCAAGGAGATCGACGACAAATTCATCGGCCATGTCAAGGCGCAGGTTGTAAATCAGGATGCGATTGATAAGATGCAGAAGGATATCCGCATTGTCTATACGCCGCTGCATGGCACGGGAAATATCCCGGCGAGGCGCGCTCTTAAGGAGCTTGGCTTTGAGAATGTCTATGTTGTGCCGGAGCAGGAGCTCCCGGACGGCGATTTCCCGACGGTCAGCTATCCGAATCCGGAAGCGGCGGAAGCCTTTGCGCTGGGACTTGCGCAGGCGAAGAAGATCGACGCGGATCTTGTGCTCGCGACGGACCCGGATGCGGACAGACTTGGCGTCTATGTGAAGGATACAAAGTCCGGTGAATACATACCGCTGACCGGCAATATGTCCGGTTCTCTGCTCTGTGACTACGTGCTGAGTCAGAAGCAGGCGGCGGGTAAGATCCCGGCGGATGGCCAGGTTGTCAAGTCGATCGTTTCCACGAACCTGATCGATGCGGTGGCGGCAAATTATGGCTGCGAGCTGGTGGAGGTTCTGACCGGCTTTAAGTTCATCGGACAGCAAATTCTGAAAAATGAGCAGACGGGAAAGGGAACCTATCTGTTTGGCATGGAGGAGTCCTATGGCTGCCTGATCGGCACCTATGCGCGCGACAAGGACGCGATCTCCGCGACTGTCGCCCTCTGCGAGGCTGCCTGCTATTACAAACAGAAGGGCATGACGCTCTGGGATGCGATGCTCGCGATGTACGAGAAATATGGTTATTATAAGGATTTCGTGAAGTCGATCGAGCTGAAGGGCATCGAGGGCCTTGCGAAGATTCAGGAGATCCTCGAGACGCTCCGGAACAATACGCCGGAAGTCGTTGGGGGATATAAGGTACTCTCCGCGCGCGACTACAAGCTGGATACAATCAAGGATATGGCGACCGGAGAGGTACGTCCGACCGGGCTTCCGCAGTCGAACGTGCTCTATTATGACCTGGAGGACGGTGCGTGGCTCTGCGTGAGGCCTTCCGGTACGGAGCCGAAGGTGAAGTTCTACTGCGGCGTGAAGGGCAGCTCCCTTGCGGACGCTGACGAGAAGAGCGCAGCGCTCGGGGACGCGGTTCTGGCCATGATACAGCCGATGTTGTAGGAAGTCCGGAAAAGGCCTGAAAACAGGGACTTTTGGCTTGACAAACAGCAGGAAAGCGAGTATAACTGGGATATGCAGTATTTAAATCATTGAAAAAGCCGAGGAGGAAATAAAAATCATGAATAAGGCAGAATTGATTGCAGCAGTTGCGCAGAGCGCTGAGTTATCCAAGAAAGATGCTGAGAAGGCGGTAAAGGCAGTTATCGATGTGATCACCGAAGAGCTTAAGCAGGGCGGCAAGGTACAGGTCGTTGGATTCGGTACCTTTGAGGTGGCTGAGAGGGCTGCGAGAGAGGGAAGAAATCCGCACACGGGCGAGCCGATGCCGATCGCGGCATCCAAGGCTCCGAAGTTCAAAGCCGGAAAGGCCTTAAAGGATGCCCTGAACTAAAGAAAAGGGAGCATTTATGAGGCTTGACTAGGTTCTGAAGGTCTCCCGCCTGATCAAGAGGCGGACCGTCGCAAATGAAGCCTGCGACGCGGGACGCGTTCTGGTGAATGGAAAAGTGGCGAAGGCATCCCTGAATGTGAAGGAAGGCGATGTGATCGAGATCCATTTCGGCACACGGACTGTGAAAGCAGAAGTGCTGGATGTACAGGAAACCGTCAGAAAAGAGGAAGCAAAAGAGCTCTATCGCTTTTTATAAGGCATAAGAAGAAGGACCTCCCCATATATTTTAAGAGAATATACGGGAGGTCTTTTTATGATGAAAATGGAAGGCACGCAGGAACGTCCTCAGATCAAGGGTGCGCATAAGCTGGCGTTGATGAACCGGCGGACGGGCAGTATCACGGGCGTGTCCGACGTCATTTCCTTTGATATATCGGAAGTGCTGCTGGAAACGGACATGGGGATGCTGAAGATCACAGGAGCCGATCTGCATGTGAAT
>JAJPZP010000111.1:0-5280 GCA_021204285.1 Lachnospiraceae bacterium
TCTGTTTGCGCTGCTGCTTGATTTTCATCGATGTCTTAGCAATGAAATTACCTCCTATCTTGCAAATGGCATATTGAATAAGCTCAACAGATAACGTGCTTCCTCATCGGTCTTGGCCGTGGTCACGAAAATGATGTCCATGCCTCTCACCTTATCCACCTTGTCGTATTCAATTTCCGGGAAAATCAACTGTTCCTTAATGCCAAGGGCATAATTCCCTCTGCCGTCAAACGCGTTCGGGTTCACGCCGCGGAAGTCACGCAGGCGGGGAAGCGCCAGATTGATCAGGCGATCCGCAAACTCGTACATCCGCTCCTTGCGAAGCGTGACCTTGCAGCCGATCGGCATGCCCTCACGAATCTTGAAGTTCGCGACAGAATTTTTTGCCTTTGTAACGACCGCCTTCTGACCGGTGATCGTCTCCAGATCCTTCACTGCGGAATCCAGAACCTTGACATTCTCTTTCGCTTCGCCGACGCCCATGTTGATGACGATCTTGTCGAGCTTCGGCACTTCCATAATATTTTTATATCCGAATTTTTTGATCATGGCGTCCACGATCTCATTCTTGTACTGTTCTCCAAGTCTGCTCACTTTTTTTCAGGCCTCCTCTCTTCCATCAGTCGTCGATGACCTTACCGGTCGCCTTCGCTACGCGCTTCACGACTCTCTTCTGTTTGCCATCGCGCTCCTTATACTCGACCTGAAAACCGACGCGCGTGGTCTGTCCATCCACCACAAGCATGACATTGGAAGCATCGATCGGAGCCTCCTGATGAACGATGCCGCCCTGCTGGTTCGACATCGAGGGCTTCGTGTGCTTCGTGACCATGTTCACGCCTTCCACCACGACTCTGCCCTTCTTGTGGTCAACCATGACAACCTTGCCCTCAGCGCCCTTGTCGGCTCCGGCAATCACTCTGACGGTATCGCCCTTTTTGATTTTCATTGTAGCCATTCCGATACCTCCTATAATACTTCCGGAGCGAGGGACACGATCTTCATGAACTGTTTCTCACGAAGCTCTCTCGCGACCGGCCCAAAGATACGGGTTCCCCTGGGGTTCTTGTCTTCCTTGATGATGACTGCGGCATTCTCGTCAAAGCGGATATAAGAACCATCCTTGCGGTGAGCACCCTTTACCGTGCGGACCACGACAGCCTTTACCACGTCGCCCTTCTTGACAACGCCGCCTGGCGTTGCGTCTTTAACCGTAGCAACGATCACATCGCCGATGCGTGCATATCTTCTCGTTGAGCCGCCCATAACGCGGATGCAGAGGAGCTCTTTTGCACCGGTGTTATCAGCAACCTTCAGTCTTGATTCCTGCTGTATCACTTCTACATCCTCCTATCTGGCTTTCTCAATGATGCTGACCAGTCTCCATCTCTTGTCCTTGGACAGCGGTCTGGTCTCCATAACTTTTACAGTATCGCCGATACCGCACTCGTTGTTCTCGTCATGCGCCTTCAGCTTGTATGTCTTCTTTACAATCTTTCCGTAGAGCGGATGCTTTACGTGGTTTTCCACAGCTACAACAATGGTTTTATCCATCTTATCGCTGACCACTTTACCGACACGGGTTTTTCTCAGATTTCTTTCCACGGCTTCCTATTCTCCTTTCTCACACTGCGCTGCCGGACTCTTACGCGTTCTTCTGTGCGATAACAGTCTGAATCCGGGCGATGTTCCTGCGAACTTCCCTGATCCTCGCCGTGTTGTCGAGCTGGTTCGTCGCGTTCTGGAATCTCAGGTTGAAAAGCTCCTTCTTTGCAGCCGTCAGCTCTGTATTCAGCTCAGCGGCTGTCTTTTCCTGTAAATCTTTCACATATTTATTCGTTTTCACTGCTATCACCGCCTTCTAAGTCTGCGCGAGATACGATCTTGCATCTGCAGGGTAACTTGTGGGTGGCCAGACGCAGGGCTTCCTTCGCAACTTCTTCGGAAACACCGGCAATCTCAAACATCACGCGGCCCGGCTTTACAACTGCCACCCAGTATTCCAGGGAGCCTTTTCCTTTACCCATTCGGGTCTCAGCCGGCTGACTGGTCACGGGCTTATCCGGGAAAATCTTGATCCAGACTTTACCGCCACGCTTGATGTAACGGGTCATGGCCACACGGGCTGCCTCGATCTGATTGGACTTGATCCAGCAGGGCTCAAGGGCGATAATACCGTATTCGCCATTCGTGATCTTATTTCCTCTCATCGCTGTTCCGGCCATGCTGCCGCGGACCTGCTTGCGATGCTTTACTCGCTTCGGCATTATCATTATAGCTCGCTCCCTTCCTTCGCCTTCTTCGGAAGGACCTCGCCTTTATAGACCCAGACCTTCACGCCGACTTTTCCGTAGGTAGTGTCCGCCTCCGCGAAACCGTAATCAATATCAGCTCTCAGTGTATGAAGCGGAATCGTGCCCTCCGAATAGGTCTCTGTACGGGCGATATCCGCACCGCCGAGACGGCCGCCGCAGGACGCCTTGATTCCCTTTGCACCGGACTTCATCGCTCTGCCCATGCAGGACTTCATCGCACGGCGGAAAGAGATACGGTTCTCAAGCTGCTGCGCAATGTTCTCCGCCACAAGCTGAGCCTCGCGATCCGGTCTCTTGATCTCCTTGATATCCACGACAACCTTCTTTGTGGTCATCTTCTGCAGCTGCACTCTGAGTTTCTCAATCTCAACGCCACCCTTGCCGATGATCATGCCAGGCTTCGAAGCAGAGATCGTGATCTTCATGCGATCGGAAGTACGCTCGATCTCAATCTTGGAAACTCCTGCACTGTACAGCTTCTTCTTCAGAAACTTTCTGATCTGGTAATCTTCGACCAGGCAGTCCGCGAAATCTTTTTCCGCGTACCATTTGGAATCCCAGTCTTTAATAACACCGACCCTGAGGCCGTGCGGGTTAACTTTCTGTCCCATGATTGTCCTCCCTTACTTCTTCTCGTCCAGCACAATGGTGATATGGCTCATCCGCTTCTCAATGCGGTAAGCGCGACCCTGTGCTCTCGGTCTGATTCTCTTCATCGTCGGTCCCTTATTTGCGTAACACTCGGCAACGTAAAGATTTTCAGCCCTGTAGTTCTTGTCCGGATAATTGTTCTCTGCGTTCGCAATCGCGGACTTTAATAATTTTTCAATCAGGGTGGACGCATATCTCGGATTGTAGGTGACAATGCCGAGCGCGGTCTGCGCATCCTTCCCTCTGATGGCATCTAATACGAAGCATGCCTTCTGGACAGACACGCGCGCAAACGAAAGCTTTGCGCTCGGACGCTCGTCCTTCTGGGCATTTCTTTCTCTTTTATACTGACTTCTGGAACCCTTTGCCATTCCGGTTTAACCTCCTTCCAAAATATAGACGACTAACGCCTGGACTTCTTCTCGTCTTTTCCATGTCCCCGGTAGGTTCTGGTCGGCACAAACTCTCCGAGCTTGTGGCCTACCATGTCCTCGGTGACATAAACCGGCACATGCTTTCTTCCATCATGAACTGCAAATGTGTGGGAAACCATCTGCGGGAAAATCGTGGAGCGGCGCGACCAGGTCTTGATCACGGCCTTGTTTCCGCTGGCGTTCATTTCATCTACTTTCTTCAGCAGGCTGGCGTCTGCAAACGGTCCTTTTTTTAATGAACGGGACATGTATGAAACCTCCTATTTCTTATTTAAACGTCTTGCCGTCTCTTCTTCTGACGATCAGCTTGTTAGACTGCTTGTTCTTTTTTCTGGTCTTGAGGCCAAGCGCCGGCTTGCCCCATGGTGTGCACGGACCCGGGCGACCGATACCGGCCTTGCCCTCGCCGCCGCCATGCGGGTGGTCGTTCGGGTTCATGACAGAACCGCGGACGGTCGGGCGAATGCCCATGTGGCGCTTGCGTCCCGCCTTGCCGTAGTTGATCAGGTTGTGCTCACCATTGCCGACGATGC
Organism: Lachnospiraceae bacterium; assembly: GCA_021204285.1. GTDB lineage: Bacteria > Bacillota > Clostridia > Lachnospirales > Lachnospiraceae > Hominiventricola. The sequence goes on from JAJPZP010000111.1 coordinate 3,934, forward strand.
CAATCGTCGCGCGGCAGTTCATGGGCACCATCCTCATCTCACCGGACGGCAGTCTGAGAGTCACATACTTGCCTTCCTTTGCCATCACCTGCGCCCCGTTTCCGGCAGAACGAACGAGCTGTCCGCCCTTGCCCGGGTGCATCTCCACATTGTGGACCATGGTACCGACGGGGATATTCTCCAGCGGCAGGCAGTTGCCCGGATGAACCTCGGCCTCCGGTCCGTTCATCACGACCATACCTTCCTTCAGGCCCTGCGGTGCGAGGATGTAGGTCTTCTCGCCGTCCGCATAGCAGATCAGCGCGATGTTTGCCGTGCGGTTCGGATCATACTCGATGCCGAGAACCTTTGCCGGAACTCCGTCTTTCCTTCTCTTAAAATCAATGATTCTGTATTTTCTCTTGGCGCCGCCTCCGCGGTGTCTCACTGTAATCTTTCCCTGGGCGTTGCGTCCGGCCTTCTTCTTGAGGGAAGTCGTCAGGGACTTCTCAGGAGCTGTCCTGGTGATCTCTTCGAAATCATATCCGGACATCTGTCTCCTGGAAGGGGTATATGGGCGATAGGTTTTGATTCCCATTACGTTATCTCCTTTCAAACTCTGCGCGGTTTCGTGATACTGGTCGGCTCTTTACAGTCCCTCAAAGAGCTCAATGTCCTTGCTGTCAGCGGTAAGCTGTACGACAGCCTTTCTGGTCTTCGCCGTCTGGCCGGTGACCATGCCGCGCCTCTTGTTCTTTGCCGGGCAGTTCATGATGTTGACCTTTTCAACCTTCGCGCCGGCGAACATCTTCTCGACCGCGTCCTTCACCTGGGACTTGGTTACATCCGGATGGACGAGGAAGGTATATTTCTTTTCTCCCATCATGGCCATGCTCTTCTCGGTGATGACCGGTTTGCGGATTACATCATAATATTTAATGTCAGCCATTATGCGTACACCTCCTCGATGGTGGCGACGGCATCCTTCGTGACGATCAGCGTGCTGTACTTCAGGATGTCGTACACATTGATCGTGTTCGTCAGCGCCGTGCGGACGTTTGCAATGTTTCTCGCAGACTTCACAACGTTCTCATCGTTCTCATTCAGAACGACCAGCGCCTTCTGTACCTTCAGCGCATCGAGAACCGCCTGCATCTGCTTCGTCTTGATCCCGTCGAACTTCAGCTCGTCGAGGACGATCAGCTTTTTCTCATTTACACAGTTCGTAAGGACGGACTTGAGAGCAAGCCTCTTTTCCTTCTTGTTCAGGCGAATCGTGTAATCTCTCGGAGTCGGGGCGAATACCACACCGCCGCCGATCCACTGGGGAGCTCTGGTCGAACCCTGACGGGCATGTCCGGTTCCCTT
>JAJPZP010000111.1:5290-6295 GCA_021204285.1 Lachnospiraceae bacterium
CTTATTTGCGAGCTGTGCCACGACAACCTGATGTACCAGATGCTCGTTGACGTCTACTCCGAAAATCTCATCGGAAAGTTCGATCGTTCCGACTTCTTTTCCTTCCATATTATAAACAGCTACATTTGCCATAATCGTGTTCCTCCTTTCCCGTCAGCCTTATTTGCCGCTCTTCACGGTCTCTTTGATGGTAACTAAGGCTTTCTTCGGGCCCGGTACCGCACCTTTGACCAGCAGTAAATTGTTTTCTGCGTCAACTCTGACTACTTCCAGGTTCTGGATCGTGATCTGCTTTGAACCCATATGACCCGGCATGCCTTTTCCTTTGAACACACGGCTCGGATCGGAGCAGGCGCCGTTGGAACCCTGATGACGGTGGAACTTGGAACCGTGAGCCATGGGACCTCTGTGCTGTCCAAGTCTCTTGACTGCCCCCTGATATCCTTTACCTTTGGAAATGGCCGTCGCGTCGATCTTGTCTCCCGCGGAGAAGATGTCCGCCTTGATCTCCTGCGCCGGCGCGTACTCGGACGCGTTCTCCAGCTTCAGCTCGCGGACGAATCTCTTGTAGGATACGCCGGCCTTGTCAAAGTGGCCCTTCTTCGGCTTGTTCACAAGCTTCTCTCTGATGTCGACGAAGCCGACCTGCACCGCGTCATAGCCGTCGTTCTCGACTGTCTTGACCTGCATCACGACGCAGGGTCCGGCCTGAAGCACGGTGACGGGTGTGAGCACGCCGTCTTCGTTGAAGATCTGGGTCATGCCGACCTTCGTCGCTAAAATAGCTTTCTTCATTCTTTCTTTTCCTCCTGTTTTCTCTACAGCGGAATGCACCACAGGGCATTCATTCTAGCCGCAGGATTATTTGGTTTTCATTTTTATATCCACATACACGCCAGCAGGCATATCCAGACGGGACAGGGCGTCCACCGTCTTCTGCGTCGGCGCAATGATGTCGATCAGTCTCTTGTGAGTTCTCTGCTCGAACTGCTCTCTGGAATCTTT
>JAJPZP010000144.1 GCA_021204285.1 Lachnospiraceae bacterium
TCCGTCTTATAGTCCAGCGCCGAGAAGGAATCGTCAAAGATCAGGATCTCCGGCTTCCTGGCGATGGCTCTCGCGATCGAAAGGCGCTGCTTCTGGCCGCCCGATACATTGGAGCCGCTCTGGGAAATATGCCCTTTCAGCCCTCCGTCCATCGCACGGACGAAGTCAGAAGCCTGGGCGATATCCAGCGCGTTCTCCACATCGGCCTGCGTCTTTTTCTGCCCGCTCTTTCCGAAGCTGACATTCCCCTCCACCGTATCGGCGAACAGCGTCGCCTTCTGCGGGATATAGCCGATCTTATTGTAAAGTGTCTCAAAGCTGTAGGTCCGGACGTCTTTCCCGTCCAACAGGACAGTGCCCGACGTGACATCATAAAGTCTCGCGGCGAGTCCGGCCAGCGTCGATTTTCCTGAGCCGGTCGCACCGATGAACGCGACGGTTTCACCCTTCTTCGCGGTAAACGAGATATGCTTCAGGCAGTCCTCGGAAGCGTCGGGATAGTGGAACGATACATCCCTGAACTCAATGCTCCCGCTCTCCTCCGATGCGGTTTCCGTGCCTTCCTTCACCGAGATGTCCGCGTCGATCACTTCATTGATACGGCCTGCGGACACCTGCGCACGGGGCAGCAGCATGAAGATCATCAGCAGCATCACGAAGGACATGATCACATACAGGGCATAGGAGCTGAAGGAGACAACCTCCCCGAGCATCACCGAGCGGGCGGAAACGGACGCCGCGATCGCCTCTGTCGTACCACCCAGTGGGATCTCAATTGCGTTGATCAGCCTGGCTCCCACAAAGTAAATACCAACGCTCACACAGCTCTGGACGAACATCATGATCGGCGAGAGGAAAGCCATCCCCCGCCCGGTAAAGAGCTGTGTCCGCATCAGGTTATTATTTGCTGTCTCGAACTTATCCTCCTGATATTGCTCCGCGTTGAACGCACGGACCACCCGGATGCCGTTCAGGTTTTCGCCTGTGATCCGGTTCACATCGTCGATCTGCCGCTGAACGATGCGGAACTTCGGGATCATGATGGCCAGTAAGATAACCATCGCACTCACGATGATGACAACAGCGGCCGCCACAACTGCGGACAACTGCCAGCTCTTCCCAACAATCTTGATGATCGCCCAGATCGCCATGATCGGCGCGCGCAGCATCATCTGCAGGCCCATGGCGATGATCAGCTGGATCTGCGTGATGTCATTCGTAGTACGGGTGATGAGACTGGCGGTAGAGAACTTTTTAATCTCCCCGCTGCCCATCGCCGCGACCTTGTTGAACACCTTCGCGCGGACATCAAAGGAAAAATCCGACGCGATCATGGCCGCAAAATAACCGACTATCACCGTCAGAACAGTGCTGCACAGGGCGCAGCCGAGCATCTTCCCGCCCGCCGCATAGTACTGTGAAAGCTCCGTGACCTCGCTGCTGATCAGCACCATAATTTCCGCCGTGTAATCCGGCAGGCGCAAATCAAAATATACCTGACCGCAGACAAGCAGCAGACACAGAAGCGCCAGCCACCGGTCCTTGGTCTTCATGTTCCGGAAAATATGAAGCATGTCAAAACCTCCTACTGCTTTTATATGCAACATTTGTTGCATTGCATGGTATGTTATCACGATCTCTCGGAATTATCAAGCAACAATTTTCAACATTTGTTGCATTTTTGCGTTTCAACGCTTGTTTTTTTACAACACACGTTGTATAATGCACGCGTGAATACGCAGCAAATCTTTTATATGTCGTTTTTGCGGGGGAATAAGGAGGCAACGCATGAAAAAGCAGTCAAAAATCACAGATCTTGCCGGATACGAACGAACAACCTCTATATGCAGAATAACGACAGCCCCAGAAAAATGGTGGTGAGGGATATCTATTTTTATGGTATTTTCCATGCCATATCGGTCAACCTGCAGAACAAAGACGCGCTCCCCGATGAGGACCTGCTGGACATTATCCAGAACCTGTTTGAAAACTGGTACTGGCCGGAGATGAAAGATTCAGGCCGTTCATAAGTTCACTGCAGTCATATGAAGCTGTTTCGCTATTTCCGATTTTGCAATACATACCACAAGGCACAGGTTCGCATTGATCATTTTATGTCAACGCGTGTTTTGTATCAAAACGTTTCCGAATCTTTGGAAAAGGCCTGACGCAGGATATTCTCCAGCTGCTGATCAAATATATTCAAAGACTCCTCTTTTCCCTTTTGGGAATATAGTCCACCGTCCTCATCAAAGCTGACAAGGCAGGCATCGCCTGAAATCACACCGTCAATGTAGCGAATATCCTGAACCATATCCAGAGGCAGAGTCTGAAAATCCTGTTCGGTATGAAAGCCCGTGATTGCGCTGTATACCCGATCACGTGTAGCCTGAGAGCAGGACACGTCGGGGAGAACCGCGGTGAAAACCGGATGCAGTTGTTCCGTGCTGTAGAACAGATCCCCGCCAACAATGCTATCCGCGTCTTTTTCCTCATATACATAGAATACAGAATAGAAAAGCTGTCTTTTTCGCAGCCGGCTGTACACGTCTCCGGCATTTTCATCGTAGCGGACGGCCAGCATCAGGTGCTTAACATCCGTCATGCAATCCAGAAAGGCAGAGGTGAGATCAGAGGGTTCACAGAACAGGATGAACGCACAGTCCGTATGTCTTCGCATCAGAGGCAGAACCTCCTGCAACAATCCATGCGCATGCAGCATCCAGGTGTATATACCGAGCTTTTTCCCCTGTGTGAGGACGGCATCATAGCATTCCGGCTCTTTTATAATTTTTTCCATATCAACATCCATAGAAATCGTCCATGGAATATTGAAGCCATCTGCAGCTTCTTTTTTCCGGATCTTCTCCGCCCCCTCGGTGCAGCTGTTATAGCCCAGGTTCATTCCGAACTGCAGGATGCGATCCGTCTCAACATTGGCGACAGTGTCCTTTATAATATCATAGTAAGCGCTATTTTCATTCTTCAGCATCGCTTCCGCAACCGTAAAAAAGGAGCGCTGAAAGCGTCCCTCTGAGGAGTTCAGAGCCATGTCAACAAGGTTTCGGATGCTGCGCTCCGGAGAGTCCTTTAAATCCTTCAGAGTCCTCCTGACAATGGTTTCGATTAAAATGCGGGACATGCTGTCTGCCATCCACGCCACTTCCTTTCTCTGCAAAACAATTCCTTATTTAATGTTATGTTAATCTATTTTGCTGCTTATGACAAGGTCACATTTTCGCCTGTTTGTCCAAAAGTGTTACATTTTCAGTTTTATGCCGAAATTCTTACCAAACGCTGACAAATGACCAGTGAAGTCCGGGATTTCCGCCATTATAATTCACAGATTTTTCACAAAGCTGTTAGCACTCGATGCTTGACAGTGCTAACAGTCCGTGCTATAGTAACTCAAAGATAAAGAGGGGAGGTGAAACTCGTGATGCAGGATCACGGCAGGGACTGCGCCGCTCTGATCAAGCATATTGATACCAAGATGACAAAACAGGCGAACGAACGCTTCGATATGTACGGCGTTACCTTCCGGCAGGTGCGTCTGCTGATGCTTCTTTTGCAGAAGGGGTCTGAGGCCGTACCATTAAAATTTCTGGAAAAGAATTTTGAAGTTGCTCAATCCACAGCTTCCGGTCTCGTTGTCCGTCTGGAGAAGAAGGGGCTGGTGCAGGGTTATGTCCCCGCTGACGATAAACGGCAGAAGGTTGTCCGGCTCACAGAAAAAGGGAAGGAACTTTGTATCTCGATCGAAGAGGATATGCGAGAAGGCGAGAGAGTCCTGCTGCAGAGTCTGGACGAGAAAGAACGGATGCAGTTTTACAGTCTGCTCAGAAAAGTAAATGATTCGATGTAACGAATGCCCGGTTTCCTGTTCGGGCGTTAATTTAAGGCAAATCAAACGCATGCTATTAAACATATGCTTTTAAAATGCAGAAAGGAAGGATTACTTACTATGTTAAAAACATTACTGAAAAGTGTGCGGCAATATAAAAAAGAATCCATATTGGCGCCGATTTTTGTGGCGATCGAAGTGGTATTTGAATGTCTGCTGCCGCTGATCATGGCGAGCCTGATCGACCAGATGACAGGCGAGGCGTTCGGGCCGATCCTGCGCCTGGCCGTCATCCTGGTTGTCATGGCGCTGCTCTCGCTGCTCTTCGGCGTACTGTCCGGCGCGATGGCCTCCACCGCGTCCTGCGGCTTCGCCAAAAATCTGCGGGAAGACCTGTTTTTCAAAATCCAGGATTTCTCCTTTGCGGATATTGACTATTTCTCGACGTCCTCTCTGGTGACGAGGATGACGACGGATGTGACGAACATCCAGAACGCGTATCAGATGATCATCCGTATCGTGGTCCGCACGCCGCTGATGCTTATCTTTTCCCTGGTGATGTGCCTCACGATCAACGTCCGGATGTCGTTCATCTTCCTCGCGCTGCTTCCGATCCTGGGCGTCGTTCTTTTTGGAATTTCGATGCACGTTCATCCGATTTTCAAAAAGATTTTCAAGAAGTACGACGCGCTCAACAATTCCGTGCAGGAAAATGTCGCCGGGATCCGCGTGGTAAAATCCTTTGTACGGGAAGATTATGAGAAGGAAAAGTTCGACAAAGCGGCGCGGGAAGTCTGTGACGACTTTACGAGAGTAGAGAAAATCCTTGCCCTCAACCGGCCCTTCATGATGTTCTGTATTTATGCCGCCTTCATGCTGATCAGCTTTTTCGGAGCGAACATCATCATCAATACGGCGGGCTCGAGTCTCACGACCGGACAGCTTTCCTCGCTGATCAGCTACGGTATCCAGATCCTGTCCTCCATGATGATGCTCTCCATGGTGTTCGTCATGGTCAGTATGGCGATGGAATCCGGGAACCGTGTCGCGGAGGTGCTCACCTGGGGCAGCTCACTCGAGTCGCCGGAGAACGGGCTGACGGAAGTGCCGGACGGGAGCATCGATTTCGACCATGTCTCCTTCCGCTATCAGAAGGACAGCAAAAAAGCAGCCCTGTCCGATATCAGCCTGAACATCAAATCCGGGCAGACGATAGGCATCATGGGAGGCACCGGCTCGTCCAAGACGACGCTGATCCAGCTCATCTCACGTCTCTATGACGTCAGCGAGGGCAGCGTGAAGGTCGGCGGGCACGACGTCCGGGAATACGATCTCGAGACGCTGCGTGACGCGGTCTCTGTCGTCCTGCAGAAAAACGTGCTGTTTTCCGGTACAATTAAGGAAAATCTGCGCTGGGGCAATAAGGAAGCTACCGATGAGGAGCTGGTGGAAGCCTGCAGGGCCGCGCAGGCGGAGGAATTCATCGAACAGCTGCCCGACCGCTATGACACACGTATCGAGCGCGGCGGCACCAACGTCTCCGGCGGGCAGAAGCAGCGGCTCTGCATTGCGCGGGCGCTGCTGAAGAAACCGAAAATCCTGATCCTCGACGACTCCACGTCCGCCGTCGACACGAAGACGGACGCCCTGATCCGCCGGGCGTTCCAGAATGAGATCCCGGATACGACAAAGATTATCATCGCGCAGCGGGTCTCCTCCGTGCAGGATGCAGATATGATTCTCGTGCTGGACGACGGGAAGATCGCGGAGCAGGGAACCCATGAGGAGCTGCTGGCTCTGAATGGCATCTATAAAGAAGCGTATGAGACGCAGACAAAGAGTAAGGAGGCGGTCTGAAATGAGAGACAATCAATCCAGAAAACCGGGCAGTTTCAGCCGGCTGATTAAATATTTGTTTCACTACTATCCGGTGCAGCTGGTCGTCGTGATGGTCTGCATTGTGGTCAGCGCCGTCGCATCGGTTATATCCACCGCGTTCCTGCAGCGGCTGATCGACGAGTGCATCACACCGGGCATCACAAGCGGCCTGGCGGCGGTCTGGGATCAGCTGGTTTCCATCCTGATGATCATGGGAACCATCTATGTGCTGGGCGTCATGTCATCCTTTATTTATACGAGAATCATGGCGGGCGTCACGCAGGGTACGCTGATGCACCTGCGTGAGGATATGTTTGACAAAATGGAGACGCTGCCGATAAAATATTTCGACACGCATGCGCACGTCGATATCATGAGTACCTACACGAATGATACGGACGCGCTGCGGCAGATGCTGGGGCAGAGCCTCCCGATGATCTTCCAGTCCGGCCTGACAATAATCGTGATTGTCGTCATGATGCTGTACTACAGCCTCTGGCTGCCGCTGGTCGTGTTCGCCTTCGCCATCCTGATGCTGGTTATCACAAGAAGTTTCGGCGGCCG
>JAJPZP010000178.1 GCA_021204285.1 Lachnospiraceae bacterium
CTATAGATGGTGGTTATTGGATAGCTAAAATGCTGATTTAATCAGCGTTTCCTTAATTTTAACAGTCTATTATGTCCATTTTGTGAAAGATTTGCTTGACAAACAGGTTTCTTTTCGATATAGTGAAGACCGCTACAAAAAATCTTTTGCGTTGCCTCTGCAGACTTTCGGGCTTGTAAAGGTTTCGACGGGGGTTTTGAAGTTGTGGCAGCCATCCGAAGGCACCGCGTAAGGTGCAAACCTAAATATAAACGCTGAAGATAATTTAGCACTCGCAGCTTAAGAGCTGCTGTCCGACTCAGGGCACCCGCACTCTGAGACCCGGGCATCATTGATGCGGGAAACGACATGCGCTAAGCTTTGCGCGTATGGGCGTATCATGAAGCTACTGAAACCGTAAGCCTGCCGTCTGGCGTGCGGCGGAGGGAATGGAAAAGAAACGGCTGTGATGGGAGACACCGCAATGGAAGGGCTTTCGGACAGGGGTTCGATTCCCCTCAGGTCCACTTGGAACCTGCGCTGACTGCGCAGGTTTTTTCTTGCTCATTTATGCAGCCTGCGCTATAATCTTCGTGAAAGCATCTCGCAGTGCATTGCCAGACAGTGACAAACCGACTGCTTGCAGTCGTGTTTGGCAATGGCAGGCAATATAGGGCGAGAGCCCGCGAGCGAGATGAAGCGAAGCGAAATCGAGCGCAGCACTGCGACAGGCATTGCCAGACAGTGAAACCCGACTGCTTGCAGTCGGGTTTGGCAATGGCAGGCAATATAGGGAGGAAACAGAATGGCAAAAGCGATCATGATACAGGGTACGATGTCGAATTCCGGCAAAAGCTTTCTGACGGCAGGGCTCTGCCGGGTGTTCCGGCAGGACGGGTACCGGGTTGCGCCTTTTAAATCCCAGAATATGGCGCTCAATTCCTATATTACGAAAGACGGTCTGGAGATTGGACGGGCACAGGCGATGCAGGCGGAGGCCTGTGATATCGATCCGACCGTAGATATGAACCCGATTCTGCTCAAGCCGACCAGCAATGTGGGAAGCCAGGTCATTGTGAATGGTGAAGTCCGCGGCAATATGCGGGCCATGGATTATTATCAGCACAAAATAGAGCTGATTCCGGATGTGATGGCAGCCTTTGAACGCCTGAGCGCAGAGTACGATATTATTGTGATTGAGGGGGCGGGAAGCCCGGCGGAGATCAATCTCCATGAAAATGATATCGTCAACATGGGGATGGCGCGCATGGCGAAGGCACCGGTGCTTCTGGTTGGGGATATCGATCGCGGCGGTGTTTTCGCGGCGCTTTACGGGACGGTGAAGCTGCTGCCGGAGGACGAGCAGGCGATGATCAAGGGTCTGGTCATCAATAAATTTCGCGGTGATGTGAAGATTCTGGAACCGGGACTTGACATGATTGAGGAGCGTACGGATATTCCGGTTGTCGGCGTTGTTCCAATGGAGCATCTTGATATTGATGATGAGGACAGTCTGTCCGACCGGCTGAACCAGACTGTGCGGGGAGCGGGTCTTGACGTGGCGGTCATTCATCTGCCACACATTTCGAATTTCACGGATTTTTCTGCTTTTGAGCGTATGGACGGTGTTTCCCTGCGCTATGTGCAGCAGCCGGGTATGCTGTCTGATCCGGATCTCATCCTGCTTCCGGGTACCAAAAATACGATGGACGATATGCAATGGCTGCGGGAATCCGGTATGGAGACGCTGATCCTGCGGCAGGCGGAAAAGCGTACGCCGATCATCGGTATCTGCGGTGGCTTCCAGTTGCTTGGAAAGCAGATGGAGGATCCGCACGGCGTTGAGCATGGTGGGAGCATGCGCGGAATGGGACTTCTGGACACGAGAACAGTGTTCGAGGAGGCGAAGACGCGGACACAGATCAGCGGCGTCATGGAGCGGGGCGCAGGACTCTGGACGGACTGGCAGGGAAAGACGGTGACAGGCTATGAGATTCACATGGGAGTCTCGGAAAATCTCGGCGGTTGCAGGGAACTGATCCGGCTTGCAGACGGGCGGATTGACGCTTTATCAAACGAAGATGGCAGTGTGATGGGCAGCTATCTTCACGGGCTTTTCGACACGGACGGTTTCGCGGAGAGTATGATCCGGAGTCTGATGAAGGCGAAAGGGCTCGATTACGGAAACTGGCATTTCGATCTGGCGGCGCATAAAAAACAGGAGTATGACAAGCTGGCCGACCTTGTAAGAAATTCCTTTGATATGAAAAGAATTTATGAGATACTGGAGGAGGGCATCTGATGCTGGATAAAATAGAGATTGTGAAACCGATGGAGATTGAGAAGCGGAGCATGGAGATTATCACCTCTGAACTTGGCGGGCGAAGCTGGCCGGAGCCGGAGTTTTCGATTGTGAGGCGCTGCATCCACACATCGGCAGATTTTGACTATGCGGACAATCTGTGTTTTTCTGAAAACGCGGCCATGCTCGGCGTGGAGGCGCTGCACAGGGGTGCCTGCATCGTGACCGACACGAAGATGGCCTGGTCGGGTATCAATAAGAAAATCCTCTCGGACTATGGAGGAGAGGCTTTCTGCTTTATGAGCGATGAGGATGTTGCGCGGGAGGCGAAGGAGCGCGAGTGTACGCGTGCGGCGATCTGTATGGAACGCGGAGCGGCTCTTGGACGGGAAGTCATCTTTGCAGTCGGGAATGCGCCGACCGCACTCATCCGGCTCTATGAACTGATTCAGGAGCAGAAGGTGAACCCGGCGCTGATCATCGGCGCACCGGTTGGCTTTGTCAATGTTGTCGAAGCCAAAGAGCTGATTATGACCGCGGGCGTGCCCTATATCGTGCCGAGAGGACGCAAGGGCGGCAGCAATATCGCGGCGACGATCTGCAACGCGATGCTGTACTGGAAATCTTGACGGATATAAGAGAACAGGGAGAGCAGAGATGAACATAGTTGTCAGGAAATATACGGAACGGGATATTTCTGCAATGAATATTATATGGAACGAGGTCGTCGAGGACGGCGTCGCGTTCCCGCAGGAGGAGCTTCTGGACGCCGAAACAGGCCGCGCGTTTTTCGCGGAGCAGACTTACTGCGGCATCGCGGAGGATACCGATACCGGTAGCGTCTACGGGCTCTATATCCTGCACCCGAACAACATCGGCCGCTGCGGCCACATCTGCAACGCGAGCTATGCGGTGAAAGGGGACAGCCGCGGCCTGCACATTGGCGAGCAGCTGGTATCGGACTGCCTTGCGCAGGCGAAGCGCTGTGGTTACCGTGTGCTGCAGTTCAACGCGGTCGTTGCCACGAACACGCACGCGCGGCATCTCTACGAGCGTCTCGGATTTACGCAGCTCGGCGTGATCCCGGGTGGTTTCCGCATGAAGGACGGGCATTATGAGGACATCTGCCCGTATTATCATGTACTGTAGCGCGAAATAGAATAATCTGAAAGAAGGATATAGAGATGGAAGATTTACATAATATTATTTTGGAAATCAAACCGATTGACCAGGACATTATGGAGGCGACCTGGAAGTGCTGGGACTCGCTCGCAAAGCCGCTGCGGGGGCTGGGCTGGCTCGAGGATGCACTCGTGCAGATCGCCGGTATCATGGGGACGACGACCCCGCATCCGGACAGACGCGCCACCGTCATCATGGGTGCGGACAACGGTGTCGTCGCGGAGGGCGTGACGCAGACGGACAGCTCCGTGACACTCCAGGTGCTGGAAAATATGGGCGACGGCATGTCGAGCGCCTGCATTATGGGAAAGCTTGCGGGCTGCGATTCCATTCCGGTCAATATCGGTTCCCTGGCCAACGCGAAGCATCCGAAGGTTCAGAATCGTGTAGTCCGTTATGGCACCGGAAATATCGCGACCGGCTCTGCCATGACGCGCGAGGAGTGTGTGCAGGCAATTCTGACCGGCATCGATGTAGTCCGTGAGCTGAAGAAGGATGGCTATCAGCTCATTGTTACCGGCGAGATGGGAATCGGAAATACGACGACCAGTGCGGCCTGCGCAGCGGTGCTCTTTGACCGTGATCCGGAGGAAGTCACCGGGCGCGGGGCGGGACTCTCGACGGAAGGCCTGAAGCGCAAGGTGGATGCCATTCGCCGCGCGATCGCGGTTAATCAGCCGGATAAGGAGGATGCAATCGATGTGATCTCGAAAGTCGGCGGGCTTGACATCGCGGGACTGGTCGGCTGTTATCTCGGAGCGGCGCACGAGCATATGCCGGTTCTGATCGACGGCTTCATCTCGGCGATTTCCGCGTATCTGGCCGGTATGCTCTGTCCGACGGCGAAAGAGTATATGATTGCGACGCACGATTCGACGGAGCCGGCAGCGCATATGGTGCTCGAGCAGCTCGGTATGAAAGCGCCTCTGCAGGCCGGTATGCATCTCGGCGAGGGGACCGGCGCGATCATGGGGCTTTCGCTGATCGACCAGGCGCTGAACGTTTACTATCATATGGCGACCTGGGATGGCGCGCATGTGGAAGCCTATGAGCATTTGAAGTAACGGTTCAGAGCGGTCTCAAGGCCTGCTGTTATGAACGATCCCTATGGAGTACCTGATGGAAGAATATGTCTATAAGAACCACAAAAAGCTGCGTTACGGCTACACAACCGGTTCCTGCGCGGCGGCCGCGGCGAAAGCCGCGGCACTTATGCTGCTTGGCGGGCACGAGGTCCCGTATGTTGAGCTGCTGACGCCGAAGGGCGTTTCGCTCCATCTGGAGGTGCTGGATATCCGGTGGGAGAGCGACTCTGTGAGCTGCGCGATCCAGAAGGACGGCGGCGATGATCCGGATGTGACGAACGGGATTCTGGTCTATGCGAAGGTGCAAAAGAGGGGATCCCAGGTCTCCATATCGGAATCTTTCAGTGGCAATCGCACAGCGACGGCACGGTCAGGCAATGGAAGCGGGGAGGACAGGACGAAGGACGAAGGACGCATTCATATTGATGGCGGAATCGGTGTGGGACGCGTCACAAAACCCGGGCTCGAGCAGCCGGTCGGCGCGGCGGCGATCAATCGTGTGCCGCGGCAGATGATTCGTGAGAATCTGGAAGCAGTCTGTGAAAAATACGGTTATGATGGGAGCCTTGACGTGCTCATCTCGATCCCGGCGGGCAAGGAGCTCGCGGTGAAGACCTTCAATCCCCGGCTGGGGATCGTGGGAGGCATCTCGGTGCTCGGCACGAGCGGCATCGTCGAGCCGATGAGCGAGCAGGCGCTGATCGAGACAATCCGTGTGGAGATACGTCAGAAGCTGGCGAACGACATGGAGTATCTGCTCATCGTCCCCGGCAATTATGGCATTGATTTCCTCTCGCAGTACGGGCACGGCCTTGCCCTCGAGGATGCGGTAAAATGCAGTAATTTTGTCGGCGAAGCGCTCGATGCTGCGGTGGAATTTGGCGCAAAGGGGGTACTGCTGGTCGGCCATATCGGAAAGAGTGTCAAGCTGGCGGCCGGCATTATGAATACGCATTCGCACAACGCGGACGCGCGCATGGAGCTTCTGACCGTGCATGCCGCGCTTCTGGGCGCGCCGGTGGAGCTGCTGCGGAAGATGATGGACTGTGTGACAACCGATGACGCACTGGGATATCTCGATGAAGCGGGGCTTATTCGACCCGTTATGGAACGGCTGATGGAGCGTATGGAGTTCTACGTGAATCAGCGTGCAATGCAGAAGCTGGAGCTGGGTGTGATTACCTTCTCGAATGTGTATGGCGTTCTCGGGCAGACAGCGAAAGTCCCGGAGCTTGTGGAGAAAATTGCAGCGCAGAGGTGAGCGCAAAAACACGATTATGAAAATAGCGATTATCAGTTTTACAGAACATGGGGCTTTGCTGGCGCAGGAGATTTCCCGTGGATTAAAGGTACAGCAGATTAGCTGTGAGTGCTGGCTGAAGAAAAAGAACACTTCCCCTTCGGATTTCCCTGATATCCAGATTCTGACAGGCTCCCTCTCTGTGTGGACGGAGGCGCAGTTCCACGAGAAGGATGCACTGATTTTCATCGGCGCGACTGGCATCGCGGTGCGCAGCATCGCGCCGTATGTCAGGAGTAAAAAGACGGATCCGGCGGTGCTCGTCATGGACGAGCAGGGACGGCATGTGATTTCGCTGTTGTCCGGTCATATCGGCGGGGCGAACGCGCTGACGCTGCTCGTGGCGAAGATCACGGTAGCGGAGCCGGTCATACCTCCGGCGCCAGATCTGAACGGAAAAGTAGCGTTCGATGCATTCGCGGCGCTACGAG
>JAJPZP010000028.1 GCA_021204285.1 Lachnospiraceae bacterium
CCGCAGTGCATCGAGGACACCCGCAGGGGCATCTACAGCTACGAAGCCCTGCGCTCCCGGCTGACGGAAGGACGTTTTTCCAGTGGGGATACCCGCGATATGCTGGCGCCGATCATCAGGCTCTCACCGCTGACCAATGAGGAGATGCTGATCCTGGTGGAGAAGCTGGCGGACATTCACGCGCAGCTCTTCGGCTATGAGCAGCACCTGACACAGGAAGATCTCATGACCTTCATCCAGATCGAGTACGGCCGCATGGGTGCGGACTCCCATATCACACCGCGGGAGATCATCCGTGACTTCATCGAGCTTCTGGACATTCTGTATCAGAATCCGAGACTGAAGGTGGCGGAACTCATGGGTTCCGAAAACTTCTCCTACGCAAAGACGCCGCTGGAAGAGCAGGCGGCCGCCGAACTGGGAGAATACGCGGAGTTCACATTATAAGGAGGCAGCGCGCATGAATACCTTCGACCGCTATGCACCTTTCATCCAGGATTATATTTATCAGAACGGCTGGGAAAATCTGCGGGCTGTCCAGGCAGCCGCGGCGGATGTCATTTTCAATACCGATGAAAATCTGCTGCTGACGGCTTCCACCGCCTCGGGCAAGACGGAGGCCGCCTTTTTCCCCATTCTCACGCTCTTTACGGAGGAGATGCCCTCTTCCGTAGGCGCGATCTACATCGGACCGCTCAAGGCTCTGATCAACGACCAGTTTTCCAGGCTGAACGACCTCTGCCAGGAGGCGCATATTCCGGTATGGCACTGGCATGGGGACGTATCGGCCTCCCACAAAAATAAGATGATGAAGCATCCCTCCGGCATCCTGCAGATCACACCGGAGAGCCTGGAGGCCATGCTGCTGCGCAGACACTCTGCGATAGGAAAACTCTTCGGCGATCTGCGCTTTATCGTGATCGATGAGCTGCACTCCCTCATGCGCGGGGACCGTGGCGGACAGACGCTGTGCCTGATCGAGCGGCTCTGTCGCCTGGCGGACGTGAATCCCCGGCGCATCGGGCTCTCAGCGACCATCGGCGACCCGAAAGACGCCTGCGAATTTCTCTCCGCCGGGACGGGACGCCGGACCATCGTCCCGAAGCTGCCACAGGGCAGCGTCAGATGGCGGCTCTCCATGGAACATTTCTATACTTTTCCACCGACCAACCCCGGAGCGCCGACAAAAATCCACAATCAGCCGGCAGAGGCGATGCTGCCGGTGGACGACGCGCTCGCGCCAAAGACAGACACGGCCCCAAAGGAGGCGGATCCCGGCATCGGCTATATCTTTGAACACACCAGGGGCAAGAAGTGCCTGGTCTTCGTCAATTCCAGGGAAGAATGCGAGGCGGTCACGATGACGCTGCGGCAATACTGCGAGGCAAAACATGAGCCGGACCGCTTCCTGATCCATCACGGGAACCTGTCGGAATCCTACCGCGAGACGGCGGAAGCAGTGATGAAGGACGAAGAACAGTTCCAGACCACGGTGACGACCGCCACGCTCGAGCTCGGTATCGACATCGGAAGGTTGGAACGTGCCTTCCAGATCGACGCGCCCTTCACTGTCTCGGCTTTTCTGCAGCGTCTGGGGCGCACCGGACGACGCGAACTGCCGCCGGAGATGTGGTTCGTCATACGGGAGGAACCGCTGGAGGCGCGCGCGCTGCTGCCCGTCACGATTCCCTGGAAGCTGATTCAGGGCATCGCGCTGGTGCAGCTCTATCTCGAGGAGCGCTGGGTAGAGCCTCCGAGGCTGGATGCGCTGCCCTACAGTCTTCTGTACCACCAGACCATGAGCACGCTGGCCTCCTGCGGCGAGATGACGCCTGCCCAGCTCGCATCCCGCGTTCTGTCGCTCCGCTATTTTCAACGTGTATCACAGGAGGATTTCCGGGTATTGCTGCGCCATCTGCTGGAGACAGATCATATCCAGCAGACGGAGGGCGGCGGCCTGATCGTGGGTCTTGCCGGAGAGCGCGTCATCAACAATTATAAGTTCTATGCGGTATTTCAGGAAAATGAGGAATACACGGTCCGTGCCGGTTCGGAGGAACTGGGCACCGTGGTGAAGCCGCCGCCCGCCGGGGAGAAGCTCGCCATCGCCGGTCATGTCTGGCTGGTGGAGGAGGTTGACCACAAACGGCATATGGTTTACTGCGAAATGATCAAGGGAAAAGTCCCCGCCTACTTCGGCGAGGTACCCGGTGATATCCACACCCACATCCTGGAACGGATGCTGGGCGTGCTCTGCGAGGAGAAATCCTACCCGTACCTTATGAAAAATGCGGTGGCAAGGCTGAAAACCGCACGTACTGCCGCGAAAAACGCAGACCTGAAGAACAAAAACCTGATCTGCCTGGGCGGCAACATGTACTGCCTGTTCCCCTGGCTGGGCACCTATGCCTTTCTGGCCCTGGAACGTTTTCTGAAAATCCGCTGCGGCAAGCGCCTGGGCATCAAGGGACTGGATTCCTCCCGTCCTTACTTCATGCAGTTCGTCATGTCGGTTTCCGAGCGGGAATTCTGGGAAATTCTGGCAGAGGAATTAAAAAAGCCCAGCGATCCGATGAGCCTTGTCTATCCCCGCGAGGTGCCGATCTTCGATAAATACGACGAATATCTGCCCGAATCGCTGGTGAAGAAAGGATTCGCCTGTGGGGTACTGGATATTGAGGGGATGAAAGAAAAGATGCTGCAGTTGTGTAGGAGGGCGCTTGCCGGTACATAAAATATCAGGCCAGAAATCCGGCGATACGGAGGATTTCCGGCCTGTGCTGTCGAAGATGTGAAAACTCATCTCTGCGCAACGAACAAAGTGCCGACTTTCTTTCCGTCAACGATATCATATAATGCCCTGGGCGCTTTGCCATTGGTGACGATCACGTCGATTCCCTGCGAGGTCGCAATATCGGCCGCCTGCAGCTTCGTACGCATACCGCCGGTTCCTCTCCGCGAGCCGGCGCCGCCAGCCAGCGCATAAGTAGATTCATCGATCTTTTCCACGCGGCTGATCAACTCTGCATTTTTGTATAATCTGGGGTCCTTGTCAAAGAATCCGTCTATGTCGGACAGAATAACGAGCTTGTCCGCATTGCACAGTACAGCGACCACCGCAGAGAGCATGTCGTTATCACCAAAAAGCTTGTCGTCGGATTCGATCTCCCGGTAACTCACCGAGTCATTTTCATTGACAATCGGAATGATCCCCTGCTCAAGCAACGCCTCAAAGGTATTGGCAAGATTCTCCTTCTTCTCCTCATCCCGGATGTCGTCAGCGTTCAGCAGAATCTGCGCCACGGTCTTGTTATAGTAACCGAAGAATTTATCATACAGGAACATATTCTCGCATTGGCCAACGGCGGCCGCGGCCTGCTTCATCCGCATCTCCATTGGTTTCTTCGGAAGGTTCATATTCTGCGCCCCCACAGCGATCGCGCCGGACGAGACGAGCACGATCTCATTCCCCATGTTCTGTATATCTGACAGGATCAGCGCCAGATCCTCAAATTTTCTCAGATTACTCTTTCCCAGCTCATTCGTAAGCGTCGATGTTCCCACCTTGACAACAATACGATTTCTCTTGATACCCATCCGAATTCTCCTTGGTCTGTAAATCACTATTTATATCGGCGTCTTGCCGACAGTTGCATTATAATGCAGCAGACGGAAGTTGTAAAGAATTTATAAGGAATCTCCTTGACATCCATCTTCGCAAAACCTATAATCAAATAAAGTCGTTCGGCATAATTTTATCAAAGCAGGCGCAAATACAGCCGTCCGGCATTTTTTATAGAGCATCTTTGAAAATAGCGCCGCACGGCAAAAAAGGAGAATTTCCAATGAAAATCGCAGATGCAAAATCCTTCGGGGAGGCCATCCGCAAAAGAAGAAAAGAACTTCACTATACGCAGGGCTACCTCTCCGCCTGCACCGGACTGAGCATTACTTTCATTTCGGATCTTGAACGGGGGAAGCCCAGTATACAACTGGAAAAGGCGATCCAACTGGTAAATATTCTGGGGATGGATCTTCTGATTGAGAAGCGGGGTGAATAAGATGCGGGAATTATCGGTGTGGATGGAAATCAAAGGTAAAGCTGTTTATGTCGGTCAGATTACCGGGCATGACAGCGGCGATGCCTGTTTTTCCTATGCGGAGGACTACCGGTCCCGTTCGGACAGCAGGCCAGTATCCCTAAGTCTTCCATTGGAAGAGAGGACATTCTCGCCGAGCCAGACAGAGAATTATTTTGAGGGTCTCTTACCGGAAGGCTTTACCAGAAAGTGCGTTGCGAGGCGACTCCATGCCGATGAGGGCGATTATCTTTCCATCCTTTCAGCCTTGGGGAAGGAATGCCTCGGCGCGGTGAAAATACTGGAAGAGGGCGTGGCCGAAGATGTGCCGGAATACCGTTCCCTGTCTCCACAGGAGGTTGAAGACCTGGCGCGGGAAGGAGCGGTCGAGTCCGCATCGATCGTCGCCAAATCACATTTATCCCTGACCGGCGCTTCGGGAAAGGTCGGCCTCTATTACGATGAGCAAAAAAAGCAGTGGTATCTTCCCATTGGCGACGCGCCCAGTACGCACATTGTCAAGCAGAGTCATGTAAGGCTAAGCCGGATTGTGGCAAACGAACAGCTCTGCCTCCTGACAGCGAGACATCTCGGCATTGCTGTGCCGGACAGTTTTATTCTGAACCTGTCCGGCTCCGACAGAAATCCCGGTGAAGAAGATGTTCTCCTGGCGACCAGAAGATATGACAGGATCTGGCAGGATTCCTGCAGGAGTCTGAACGGGCTGCCTGTCCCGCTCCGGCTTCATCAGGAAGATTTTGCTCAGGCGCTCGGCATCGCGGCCGCACGCAAATATGAGCGAGGCGACGAAGGATATATGGCAAAAATGTTCCGCCTGCTGCAGCTGTATTCCACAAATCCCCTGGAGGACCAGCTCCGGCTCTGGGATATCTGTATCTTCAACTATCTCGTTGGCAATACGGATAACCACATCAAAAATCTGTCTCTATTGTACAACGCAGATCTGAAAAGTATCCGGCTTGCCCCCGCATACGATCTTGTCAGCACCGCGGTCTATGACAGCGGAAGTGAGGATATGGCGTTCAGCATTGGCAGGGAACGTAATATTCACGCCATCTCAAGAACATCATTTGAAAAAGCTGCCAAAGAAGTCGGGCTTGGCGCCAAAATGGCCATGAACCGCTTCGATGCCATGGCTTCCGACTTTGAAAAAGCGCTCATTTCTGCAGGCGAAGATCTTAAAGAGCAGGGATTCGCGGAGGTCAGCCATATAAGCGAATCCATTCTACACGAGGGCGGCATTGCACGGCAATAAATTTACACATGCAGTCGCTGGCTTCTCCCGTCTGCTCGGGATTGTGTCGGCGTCCTTACTTCAATCAGTACATTTTTAAGCTTCATTTCAGTCTTCTTCCATTCTTCTGCGGTTTAAATACTCATTATATACCGCATTGCTGTGCTCCAGCTGCTTTTTCTGCATGATCCGCTTTCTGTCATCAAGGATTGCAAGCATCTCATCCACAATCTCCCCTTCCGGCAGGGTACTGTAATGAGAAAGATAATAGATCATTCTCTGCGCGGTGAAATCCGTATTCAGATTCTGCGTAACCAGGTCGCAGAATCGCTCCTGATAGCCCCTGTCCAGCATCATCTGATACAATTCCTGACTTATTTTTGACTTTGCTTTCATGTGTCACAGCCACTCCCATATTTTTACCGGGTACAGATTTTATCCTCTATACCCGATGATTTCTCTTTTATACGCAGATAGAATCTGCCTGATTTCCCGGTTCATATCAGGGTTCTGATAATGATTCGTCTCCTTCTCCATCCGTATCCGAAATGCGATTTCCGCTTTTACCTGACGCAGATAGCTTCCTTTGTTTCGCTGTATTCTGACGACCGTCATTTTCGTCTGTATCAAATGAGCGCGCATGAGAGGAAACAGGCAATAATACAACTCATCCTCCTCGAAAGAAATATGGCCGAGGCCATCCCCCTGCGAATCCGAGATCATGAGCTTCCAGTCACGAAGCGCCGCTGGATATATGGCATCGCCTTTGTGAAGAGAGCGTATTCGTTTCATCCTCTCCCCGTCTTGCTTTTCCCCGATATAAGCACGGAAACAGTAAACCTTCCGTCCCGCTGTTAGAGCCGGGCGAAATCGACCACCCAGAGCCGACTGAAAATAGCCATTTTTA
>JAJPZP010000242.1 GCA_021204285.1 Lachnospiraceae bacterium
ACCTCGGGCATCTCGGTTATCTGGCGGAGATTGAACTGCACGGCCTCGGCGATGCGCTTGACCGGCTGATCGCAGGGGAGTACACAGTGGAAAACCGCATGATGCTGAGCGGAAATGTCTGTGTGAACGGAGAAATTACCGAGCGGGATATCGCGCTCAATGACATCGTGCTGAATCGCATGGGAACGCTGCGCGTGATCGATTACGAGGTCTACGTGAATGGTGAATATCTGAATTCTTTCACAGCGGACGGTCTGATTGTCTCAACGCCGACCGGTTCTACAGGCTACAGTCTCTCCGCAGGCGGGCCAATCGTGTCTCCGACTGCTTCCATGCTGATCCTGACGCCGATCTGCCCGCATACCCTGAATTCGAGGAGCATCGTGTTTTCCGGCGACGATCAGATCCGGATACAGATAGGAAAGGGACGGCGCGGCGGCGATGATGAGGCTTTTGTGACTTTTGACGGAGACCACTATGTACGGATGCGGACGGGGGATTATGTAGAGATCGGAAAGTCCCCGCGCATCACGAAAATCCTGAAAATCAGCCAGGTTAGCTTCCTGGAGGTGCTGCGCGACAAACTGAGCCGATAGTAATGCCGCAGATGGAGGAGAATTCATGAGACAAGAACGTCATGAGAAGATCATTGAGCTGATCGGAAAATATGATATCGAGACGCAGGAGGAACTGGCAGATCGTTTGCGGGATGCCGGTTTCCCGGCAACGCAGGCGACGGTGTCGCGCGATATTCGCAGTCTCAAGCTTTCCAAGATACCGGATCAGAATGGTCGGCAGAAATATGCGGCGGTGAGTGGTTCCGAACGGCATCTGGCGGAGAAGTATGTAGGCGTCCTTAAGGAAGCCTATGTGTCTGTTGATTATGCGGGAAACCTTCTCGTCATCAAGACGGTGTCCGGTATGGCGATGGCCGCCGCGACCGCGCTCGATAATCTCGGACTCGCCGAAGTCGTCGGCTGCATTGCAGGGGATGATACGATCTTCTGCGCTGTCCGTACGATGGAGGCCGCGCCGCTTTTGATGGAGGAACTGAGGAAAATCGTGGAGGAATGACCTATGCTGCTTCAGCTTCATGTAAAGAACCTTGCCCTGATCCGGGAGGCCGAGATCGACTTTTCGGGGGGACTTAACATTCTGACCGGCGAGACCGGCGCAGGCAAATCGCTGCTGCTTGGCGGAATGACGATGGCGCTCGGCGGAAAAGTCTCGCGTCAGATGCTGCGCGAAGGAGCGGACTACGCACTCGCGGAGCTCATTTTTACCACAGATCGGCCGGAGCTTCTGAAAAAGCTGGAGGAGTTCGACATTCCCGCAGAGGACGGGCAGGTCATTCTGTCGCGCAGACTGTCCGGAAACCGCAGCGTCTGCCGCCTGAACGGGGAAACGGTAAGCGCTACAACGCTTCGCGAAGTTTCTTCACTTCTGATCGATATTCATGGCCAGCACGAGCATCAATCCCTGTTAAACAAGAAAAAACATCTCGAGATCCTCGATCTCTATGCCGGCGAGCGCCTCTCGCCCTGCCTGAAAACCCTGAAAGAGAGCTGGGACGAATGCCGTGCACTGAGAAAATCACTCGACCAGACCGGTCTTGATGAGGCGGAGTGTCTGCGTGAGCAGTCTCTGCTCGCATATGAGATCCAGGAGATTGAGGAGGTTCACCTCACGGACGGCGAGGACGAAATGCTCGAACAGACTTACCGGCGCATGGTGAACAGCCGTCGGATTATGGAATCACTGGGAATCGTGAGGCAGCTCTGTGAGGAAGATGAAGGCAGCGCTTCCGAATTGACCGGGCGGGCCTGTAAGGAGCTGAACACGGCTCTGCAATATGATGAGGAACTGGCTTCGCTCGCGGAGCAGCTGGGTGAAGTCGACGCGCTTCTGGCGGATTTTGGCCGGGAGCTTTCGCAGTACATGGAGTCGATGGAATTCTCCGAGCAGGATTTTCATGAGACAGAAGAGCGCCTGAACCTGATCAACCACATGAAGGCGAAATATGGCCGCACGGTAGCAGCTATCCTCGCGTCCGCGAAGGAGAAACAGGAGCGTCTCGACTTTCTTCAGAACATCGAACAGCGCAGGAGCGAGCTTGAGGAGAGCTATACGCAGGCGAAGAAGAAACTTGATGTCAATTGTAAGACAGTGCACGAAATCCGTACACAGGCAGCGCAGGAACTTTCCGGGCGGATGATCAAGGAGCTCAAAGAACTTAATTTTCTCGATGTAAGTTTTGAAATTGCAGTGAAGGAGACCGGCGAGCCTTCGACCCTTGGCTGGGATGATGTGGAATTTCTGATTTCCACCAATCCGGGAGAGGAGCTGATGCCGCTTGCCAGGATCGCATCCGGTGGAGAACTTTCGCGCGTCATGCTTGCGATCAAGACCGTACTGGCTGACCAGGATGCGATTGACACCGTTGTTTTTGATGAGATTGACGCCGGGATCAGCGGCCGGACCGCTCAGAGAGTTTCCGAAAAACTGGCGGCAATCGGCCGCAATCGCCAGGTTATCTGTATCACACATCTGGCGCAGATTGCCGCGATGGCGGACAGCCATTATCTGATTGAAAAGAACGCGGAAGGCGGCGGCACTGCGACGCATATCCGGCTTCTTGCGGGCGATGAGGTGACGGAGGAGCTCGCTCGCATTCTGGGAGGAGCCGAGATTACCGACGCGGTGCGTGACAATGCCCGTGAGATGAAACTGCTGGCAGAGCAGTTCAAAGGAAAGACTTTCCAGTAACATTTCTGTCGATCATGCAGACACTATCTGCAGATATGCCTGCGCGCACTCTTCGGCGCGGGCGCCCAGCAAGCGTGAAAGGTGTGGCTGCATGAGACGTCGCAGAATCTATCGGATCAGCCTGATTCTGGCTCTGATCCTTTCCATATTGACATTATGTATATACAGCGCCTGGTATGTGAAGACGCAGGTACCCGATGTGATCCGCATCAGTTACGGCGATGAACAGACCCTGAACCTGGGTCTTAAAGAGGTGTCGGTGCAGGCCGTGGAACGTACGAGTGTGATACCGGGCGGCGTGCCGATTGGCGTTTATCTCGAGACGCGCGGTGTCTATGTAGTCGGCACCTCAGAGGTGGCCGCAGCGGACGGACTTATGAGAGAACCGGCCTTGCAGATCGTGCAGGCCGGAGACTATATTCTTGCGGTCAACGGAAAGTCTGTGGAGGATAAGGATGAGCTGATCGCCTGCATTCAGGCGAATAAAACGGAGACAATGATTCTGAAGCTGAATCGCAGTGGAGAGGAGCTGCAGGTGCGTGTAAATGCGGTACAGACCGACACGGGCGATTATAAGCTTGGCATCTGGGTGAAGGACGATATTCAGGGTATTGGCACACTGACTTATATGACGCAGGATGGTTCTTTTGGCGCGCTTGGACATGGCATTACGGATTCTGACACCGGTGAGTTACTGGATGCCGCGGGAGGTTCTCTTTATGACACAACGATTCTCGATATTGTGAAGGGCGTCCGTGGTACGCCTGGGGAGCTGAGCGGTTCAATCACCTACTCTGACCGTCATGTTCGCGGGGCGATTTTTCAGAATACGCAGGCCGGTATCTTTGGGGAGGCTGACGGGATTCTGGCCGGGCGGCTTGGCAGTGAGACAGTCGAGGTCGCATTCAAGCAGGAGCTTGAAACCGGAAGCGCCGTCCTTCGCAGTGCAGTGTCAGGCGAGCTGAAGGATTATGAGATTGAGATCACGGAAATCCGGCTGAATGAGAGCGATGTAAACAAGGGCAGGGTCTTCCGTGTGACCGACCAGGAACTCCTCGGACTGACCGGCGGCGTCATTCAGGGTATGTCCGGAAGTCCGATCCTGCAGAACGGACGCCTCATCGGAGCCGTCACCCACGTCTTTGTCAATGAACCCACGAAGGGCTACGCCATTTTTGCGGAGACGATGGTGAGCGCATCGGAATGAAATGTTGACAAATGCATCTGTATATGTTATAAATTTGTTTGTGAATTGTAACAAGTTTGTAACAAATCTACAGAGGTGTATTGATGAGAGATCATTGGAATAGAATTTTCGGGAAAGGAATGGCGGCGCTCCTCACAGGGACGATATTGATCGCGGCGCCGGCGCTGGATGCGCAGGCTTCGGGGGCTTTGGGCAGCAGCACGACGATCGGGATTACCGGACAGCTCGCCCAGGCGGAAAGCATGGAGGCGGTTGAGAATGCCGTGAGTGAGGCAGTCCTGACCTCATTTGGTCTGAGCGGTTACAGCAACCTTGGCATTGTGGTCGTTTCGGAGGGGAAGGTGAATATCCGCGACAGCGCGTCAACGGAAGGCAAGATCGTTGGCAAGATCGGAAACGAGGCCGGCTGTGATGTTATCGCCACAAGTGAGGATGGTGAATGGCTCCAGATTAAATCAGGAGAGGTAGAAGGCTATATCAAAGCCGAGTATGTGCTGACCGGCAGCGAGGCGCTGGACAAGGCTTCTTCCCTTCTGAAGACGGTCGCGGAGGTGACGACGGACGGTTTGCGTGTTCGGACGGAGCCGGACATGGACAGTGAGATTCTCGATATCGTCGGCAGCGGTCAGAGCTTTGATGTAGTAGAGGAACTCGATGAGTGGGTCAAGATTGACCTGGACGGCGAGGATGGATATATTTATAAGGAATATGTGGAGGTTGGCGCGAAGCTGGACGAGGCGCTGACGATCTCCGAGGTGCTCTATGGCGAGGGGGTATCAGATGTCCGTGTGGCGATTGCAGACTTTGCGAAGCAGTATATTGGCAACCGCTATGTGTGGGGCGGCACGAGCCTGACCAAGGGCGTGGACTGCTCGGGCTTTGTGCTGGCTGTGTTTAAGAATTTCGGGATCAGCCTGCCGCATTCCTCCAAAGCGCAGGCAAACTGCGGCACGACGATCAGCCTTTCTGATCTGAAGCCGGGCGATCTGGTATTCTATGGAAGCCGTTCCAGCATCAATCATGTGGCGATCTACGCCGGAGGCGGTCAGGTTGTTCATGCCAGCAACGAGCGCGTCGGCATCACGATCTCAAGCCTTTACTACCGTACTCCGGTGAAGGCTGTACGGATTATAAATGATTGACAAAGCAGATTGTTTGTGCTAGAGTAGTGAAGCATGATTTTAGCCATCATTCAGGGTCTGGAATACTCCGACCGTCCCTTAATGACCGGCGTTTAGAAGAACAGGAGGAGAAACACGATGATTTCAAAGGAAAAGAAGCAGGCGATTATCGCCGAGTATGGCCGCAGTGAGGGAGACACCGGATCACCGGAGGTACAGGTGGCACTTCTGACGGCGAGGATTCAGGAGCTCACCGAGCACCTGAAGGTGAATCACAAGGATCACCATTCCAGAAGAGGACTTCTGAAGATGGTCGGACAGAGACGCGCCATGCTGGCGTACCTGAAAGAGAAGGATATCGAGAGATATCGTGCACTGATCGCGAAATTAGGTTTGAGAAAGTAAAAGGCCATAGGGCGGAGAGCTTCTCCGCCCTGTTTTTCGTAGCGTCTGTCGGCGGAAGATATTTTCCGAGACCACTGAAAAGCGCAGAACGCATCGTTGCTCCGCGTTTTTCAGTAGTTTCGGTGTCTTCCGCTAAAGAAATATAATATTTAGCAGAAAGGAGATACGAAACATGTACAAAAGTTACACAATGGAACTGGGCGGAAGAACGCTCAGAGTGGATGTCGGACGCGTAGCCGCACAGGCGAACGGCGCAGCATTCATGCATTACGGCGAGACAGTAGTGCTGTCCACCGCGACTGCGTCAGAGAAACCCCGCGATGGAATCGACTTCTTCCCTCTGAGCGTGGAGTATGAGGAGAAGATGTATGCGGTCGGCAAGATCCCGGGAGGCTTCAACAAGAGAGAGGGCAAGGCGTCTGAAAATGCAGTACTGACGTATCGCGTCATCGATCGTCCGATGCGCCCGCTGTTCCCGAAGGATTACCGCAATGATGTGACTCTGAACAACCTGGTCATGAGTGTAGATCTGGAGTGCCGTCCGGAGCTTGTGGCGATGCTCGGTTCCGCGATTGCGACCAGCATTTCCGATATTCCCTTTGCAGGCCCCTGCGCGATGACACAGATCGGCATGATCGACGGAGAGCTGATCATGAACCCGTCTCAGGAGCAGTGGAAGAAAGG
>JAJPZP010000190.1 GCA_021204285.1 Lachnospiraceae bacterium
GGGCGGATTCGGGACTTACACCCGTTAGAAACGTGCGCCGCCAGGCGCACATGAAATCATGGAGGAGGCTGATTCTCCCAACCCCCTCCATGTTTATTTTTATTTTTAAGCTTCTATCATCCATAGCGTCCGTTTCACGACACCATCTCCTATAAGTTCGGCGTCTCCAGCTTCCCGATTGCCTGCCGGATACGCGTAAGGCTCTCTTCCTTTCCGAGCACCTCCAGAATCTCCGTGGCACCACAGGGCGTCATCTGCTTTCCTGACAGAGCAATACGCAGCGGCCACATGACCTGGCCGTTCTTGTAGCCTTTCTCCGCAACATAGGCGCTCAGCATCGCATAGAGCGCGTCGTTGCTGTAGTCCTCCTGCGCTTCGAGCAGTGGCAGTATCTCCTTCAGCACGGCAAGCGAGCTTTCTTCCGTCGTCTTCATCTTCTTATGACGATACATCGACACCTCATACTCCGGTACCGCCTCGAAGAAGTCGATCAGAGCCGGGATATCCGGGAAGATCTCGATACGCGTCTTTACCATCTGTGCAATCTTCCGGAAATCATAGTCCTTCGTGATGGTCTCCCTGATAAATGGCAGCGCCCGCTCATAGAAGGCTTCAAAGTCCATCGCCTTGATGTACTCGCCGTTCATCCACTTTAACTTTCCATAGTCGAAGACCGCGGGGGACTTGCTCATATGGCGATAGTCAAATTTTTCCACAAGTTCGGTCAGTGACATGATCTCCTGGTTGTCCTCCGACGACCAGCCGAGCAGGGCGACAAAGTTCACGACTGCCTCCGTCAGGAAACCCTGGTCGATCAGATCCTCGTAAGAAGAATGACCGCAGCGCTTGCTCAGTTTCTTATGCTCCTCATCGGTGATCAGCGGGCAGTGCACATAGACCGGCACTTCCCAGCCAAAAGCCTCATAGAGCCGATTGTACTTCGGCGAGGAAGAAAGATACTCGTTACCGCGCACAACGTGGGTGATGCCCATCAGATGGTCATCCACGACATTCGCAAAATTGTAGGTCGGATATCCATCGGACTTGATCAGGATCATGTCGTCAAGCTCCGCGTTGTCTACCGTAATGTCACCATAAATCTCATCGTGAAAAGTCGTCGTCCCGGTCTGTGGATTGTTCTGACGGATGACATAGGGCTTGCCTGCCTTAAGATTCGCCTCAATCTCCTCTTTTGACAGATGCAGGCAGTGCTTGTCATAGACGGAAATCTCCTTGCCCGCGACCACCTGCTTTAAGCTATCCAGACGCTCCTTATCACAGAAGCAATAATAGGCTTCGCCCTTCTCCACAAGCTGCAGGGCGTATTTCATATAGATGCCGGCGTCCCGGCGCTCACTCTGGACATAAGGTCCCACGCCGCCGTCCTTGTCCGGTCCTTCGTCGTGAACAAGTCCGGTCGCCGCGAGCGTCCGGTAGATGATATCGACTGCGCCCTCCACAAACCGCTCCTGATCCGTGTCCTCAATACGCAGCAGAAAGTCGCCTCCCTCATGCTTCGCGATCAGATAGGCGTAGAGCGCCGTCCTTAAGTTTCCTACATGCATGCGCCCGGTCGGACTGGGTGCAAATCTGGTACGTACTTTTCCCATAATACTCACTCCTCCGGCCCGCCTCTTTACCGGCGCGGCCGTCTGTCAAAGTCGGTTGCTCCCCGCAACCGCTGTCCCACTGATTATAAACGAAACGAATTCTTTTTACAAGACAGGGAAAGTGCGATTGAAGCAGAAAAAGTGGCAATCACTCTTTTTTACCGGAGTAATTGCCACTTTTATAATGCTTTGTTTCCTGTGCTATGCTGACTTGAACACAGCTTTTTTGCAAAGATTCATGAGCACCAGACAGCCGCCATTAAAAATCAGGGAGCCAACAATAAAGGTGATAAAGAACAATGCGATATTCGCCGCGAAAGCTTCCGTATCAATACAGGCACATGTCAGATAGGCGAATCCTACATTGTTAAGTACCTTCGGCGCATAAGGATGCAGCACGATCAGGACAAAAAGGACAACGGCCAGCGGTACCAGGAAACCAATCAGTCCTCCCAGTATCGGTGTCAGTGCCGTAATGGACAGAAGCGCGACCACCGTCAATATCAGCCCCACCAGGCCGCCCAGCTCCACACTGATAAACCGGTCTTTAAAATCGCCGTCCATGGTGAACATCATAATGTTGCTGATAAAAATCAACCAGCCATAACCAAACCCTATCACATGCAGGAAGGCATTCGCCACAAGAATCCAGACAAGCAGGGATAAACGAAAATACAACAAGAATTTTTCCTGGGGATCTTTCATTTCTTTCTTCTCCCTTCCGGCATCAGCCTTTCAGCATGGACAGATCAATCGGTTCCGTCATATTAGCCTGGTACACGCCCTGCTCCCTCAGAAGACGGTCATATTTCTCATCTGTGAGAATGAAGAACCGTTTCTCTCTGAGCAGCTCAAACACCTTCTCAATCGTCGGCACGAGAGGCGAGCCATTGTCCAGGATTACCTTATTGTAAGCGATAAATTTCTGGTACTCCTCAGAACGGTAATACGGATCTTCCGGATCAATGGCAAAACGCGCGGGACGGTGCCGGTCTGTAAGATGCATCTGGGTCTGTACAAAGCCCGGGCAGAATACAGAAATATCAATATCATCTCCCGATGCCTTCAACGACTTATAGACGCATTCTGACAATGCCACCGCTGCATGCTTGGTTGAAAAATATATCGGCGCTGATCCCAGTGTCATCAATCCCGCAATAGAACAGACATTAAGGATCTGGCAGTGCGTCCCCTGTTTTCTCATCTGGGGAATAAAACGCTGCATCATATACCAGTGTGCATAGACATTTACCTCTGTCACCCATTTGATGTCCTGCTCCCGAATATCACAAATATCCGCCCCATTGCTGACTCCGGCATCATTGATCAGGAAATCGCATCCGTCAAACACTGCCATGGCCTGTTCAAATATTTTCTGGCATTCCTCTGACAGGGATACATCTGCCTCCAGGAACTCTCCCCTGCGTCCCAACGCCCGGATCTCCTGTGCGACGTTCGCCGCCTCATCCCCGTGAATATCGGCTATGAGAACATCCGCTCCTCTTTTGGCGCATCCAAGAGCGAGCTCCCGGCCAATACCATTGGCTCTGCCGGTTATTACAACACGTTTTCCACTATATTCTGTAAACATCCCCTTCCCCCTTTCCTCCGGCTACTGCGGATTTCTGCCGTTGACCAGATTCTGCACTCTGGCATCCGCCACCATCGCAGATTCCGGATGCGTGAGAATATAAAATTTATTGTCCTCTACCGCGGTAAATACGCAGAGGCCCACATAATCGATGGGCATTCCGGCCTGCACCTGCCTTTCACTGCGAATATAACCCGACTTAAAATCCTGGCTTTCATAATAAGGATCATCATTGATCGCATAACGTGCAGGTCTCCGCTTGTCCACCCCATGAATCTGCGTCTGTACAAACGCCGGTACCAGACAGTGCATCTGTATACGCTCCAGTCCCCTGGCTTTCAGTGCAAGATATGTACATTCTGACGCTGCTACTCCCGCAAATTTTGTCGTATGGTACATGACCGCATTCGGAGAGGTCATCAGACCTGCAGTGGACTCTGTATTGACGATAACCGCCTCTCCTCCCTGTTTGATCATCTGCGGAATAAAAATTTTCATTCCATATAAATGACTGAGCATATTCACTTCTGTGATCCATTGAATATCCTGAACAGGGATCTCCCAGATCGGACCGGACACAGATACGCCCGCATTATTACACAGCATATCCACACGGCCGAATTTCTCCAGTGTCAGATCAAGAAGCGCCTGCACATTCTCAATGCGGGAAATGTCGGCCACCTGTCCGACTGCCTCGGCGCCCATGCCCTTTAATTCCTCCACTGTCTGGTTTACATGTCCTTCCGTCATGCCGCTGATGACAATCTTCATTCCCCGCAGCGCTCCTTCTCTGGCGATCGCTGCGCCGATTCCGCTGCTGCCTCCGGTAACGACCAAAACTTTATCTTTAAATTCCCTCATGTTATTTCCTCCTTCTCACTGCGCGGTCCGTCAGAATACAAATGCTTTGTCATAGGCGGTGTGAAGCGCATCGGCAATCGTTCCTGCACTGCCCGCATCGCCAATCAGAATCACGCGATCAAAATTCTTTTCCAGGTCTTCCTGCAATGTACGATTGGGTCTTACGCTAAGAGCCATCACTACCGCATCTGCTTTCATCTTCACATCAAAAGCTGTTGCACTGTTGCTCAGCATAACCTCGCCGTCACCCACGGCGTTCAGCGCATGTCCTGTCAGAACCTTACCGCCATTATCAGCAAGGCGCTTCAGCAGAAGTTTTACAACACTCGGATAAAGTGTGGTTCCCACCGCATTCATCATCTCTACAACCGTGACTTTGTTATCCTGACTTAAGTACTCAGCCGTCTCCAGACCGGTAACACCGCCTCCGATGACCGCTACTTCCTTGCCCTTCAGGCTCACAGTTCCGTTCAGTACATCCTCTGCTTTCACGGCCTTCTCAATGCCCGGAATCCCCGGTACAATCGGAATGCCTCCCGTGGCCAGAAATACACCGCAGGCGCCGATTTCCTTGCAACTCTCTACCGTTGCTTCCGTATTCAGCCGGACCTCTACTCCCAGACGGTCGAGCTCCGCAACCTGGGTCTCGATAAACTCTTCAATAAGCTCTTTGTGAGGGGGTTTGTCCGCCAGGTTCATGCTTCCGCCCAGAGCACTTCCCTTTTCAAATAATACCGGGGTGAAACCTCTCTTTGCCAGTACCACAGCGGCCTGCATTCCCGCCGGTCCTCCGCCGATTACTGCTACGCAGCGTCCCGCTCCGTCTTTTACCATTTTGTCTTCGCCGTGTGTCAGTTCTCTTCCGAGTATCGGATTCACCGTACACTCAATGGGACGTCCCATGTTTGCAATACGGAAGCAGTTCATACAGCCAATACATTTACGGATCAGAACATCCTCACCTGCTTTTGCCTTATTCCCCCATTCTGCGTCAGCGAGCTGTCCGCGCGCCACACCTACAAAATCAGATACGCCTTCCTCCAGAAGCGACTCCGCAAAGGCGGGATGCTTGACCGTGTTTACCGCGATAACCGGTATTTTCACGTTCGCCTTGATATTTTTGGCCAGATGCTTTTTCCAGCCTTCCTGATAACAGGACGGTTCTATGATGGTCGCGCCGGACTCATAGGTTCCGCAGCTCACATTCAGGCAGCTGATCCCCAGACTCTCCAGATATCTGGCAACGTGAAGACATTCTGCCTCATCCATGCCATCAGCAATATATTCATTTCCGTCAATACGAACGCTGATCGGGAACGCCGGGCCACAGGTAAACTGAATTCCCTTGATAATCTCGGTGACAAAGCGCATACGGTTAAAGAAATCTCCCCCATATTTATCTGTTCTTTTGTTACTGTGCGGAGACAGGAACTGATTAACCAGATATCCATGGGCAGCATGGATTTCCACACCGTCGATTCCAGCCGTTTTTGCAATATAGGCACCCTTTACAAATTTCTGTACAAGCTCCCCGACTTCCTGTGTTGTAAGCGCCCTGGGCATCTCTCCTACAACAGAACACATCACCTCGGATGGTGCAACGATCTGTTTTCCGTGCAGAAGCCTTCCATACGTCTCATTGCCAGGATGATGCAGCTGCAGGAAAATCTTCGTATCATACGCGTGAACCGCCTCCGCAAGACGCACCAGACGCGGAATGTGCTTGCTGTCCGTCGCACACAGCTGATTGCTGACCCCGATTCCGGTTTCCTCATCAATCCGGCAGATCTCCGTGATGATCAGGCCGCAGCCCCCTTTTGCGCGATCTGCATAATAGCGGATGATCTCATCCGACGCCTCCCCCGTCGAGCTCGCGAAACTCGTTCCCATGGCGGTCATCACAATTCTGTTTTTCAACTCCAGCTTCCCGATTCTTCCCTTTTCAAACAGCTTAGGATAATTCATACAACCTTCTCCTTTCCTTTGATATTAGTCATCATGCACAATGCAGATGTCTATGATATCAGAATATCATATTTGAGAAAAAAATAACATATTCTGAAAAACCAAAAAGGGCTTCCATTTTTGTGCATGATGCATTATACTCAAT
>JAJPZP010000222.1 GCA_021204285.1 Lachnospiraceae bacterium
CCTATATAGTATAGCAAAAGTCTCACATGATTGCAAGAACTTTTATTTTTATTTATCTCTCCAGATAATGCGGCCTTTTGAGAGATCATAGGGGGAGAGCTCAATCGTCACCTTGTCTCCCGGTAAAATACGGATGAAATTCATCCGCAGCTTGCCGCTGATGTGCGCGAGCACCCGATGGCCGTTCTCCAGCTCCACCTGGAAGGTCGCGTTCGGCAGCTTTTCCACTACGATTCCTTCGATTTCGATTGCATCTGCTTTAGACATGTTTATCCTCCCGCCGTGCCCGGCTGTCTGCAGACACGTCCTGATAGATCACCTGTATGTGCCTGCGTTTCTTTTTCTTCGGGTTTTCCTCCGTCCGGTGTATACCGTCCACTAACCATACATATTCTTCATCTGCGCGGATTATGCGGTAAATCCTGCCCCTGTCGTGTCCGGCCAGGGATTTTGCCTGCATACCGGCCTCGATTCTCAGCATCCTGTATTTCCTCCATATTATATGGTGAGCGACAGGATTTCCGGATCGCCGTCTGTCACGAGAATGGTATTTTCATAGTGAGCCGAGGGCTTACGATCCTCGGTGACCACCGTCCACTTGTCCTCAAGCCACTTTACCCTCCAGGTACCGAGGTTGATCATGGGTTCCACCGCCAGTGTCATACCGGCCACCAGGCGAATACCGCGCCTCTTCTGCCGGAAGTTCGGCACCTGTGGATCCTCATGCAGATGCGTACCGATCCCATGTCCGACCAGATCCTGGACAATACCATAGCCGTAAGGTGTGACATAGTCGTCAATCGCGGCGGAGATATCAAAAAGGTGATTCCCTGCCTTCGCCTGTTTGATGCCCTCGAAAAAGCTCTGCTTTGTCACATCGATCAGCTGCTGCAGCTCGTGGCTGATCTTTCCTACCGCGTGCGTTCGCGCGGCGTCAGAATGATACCCTTTATAAATCAGGCCCGCATCCAGACTGACGATATCGCCTTCCTCAAGGATGCGATCATCACGCGGAATTCCGTGCACGACCTCTTCATTGACTGAGACGCAGATGGCGGCCGGAAACCCGTTGTAATTCAGGAAATTTGGCACACAGTCGAGCTTTCGGATAATCTTCTCACCGTGCCGGTTGACATCCATCGTGGAAACGCCAGGCCGGATAAATTCCCCCATCTCGGCATGTACAATCTCCAGACGCCGTCCGGCTTCGCGCATCAATTCGATTTCCCGTTCCGATTTTACTGTAACGGCCATGTCCTACGCCTCAAGGATCCCAAGGATAGCTGCAAAAACATCCTCCATACTCATGGAACCGTCCACCGTTCTCAGGATTTCCTTCTTATCATAATAGTCGATCAGCGGCTGCGTCTGCTCATGATATACATCAAGACGCTTCTGCACCGTCTCCGGCTTGTCGTCATCACGAAGAATCAGCTCCCCGCCGCAGACATCGCAGATGCCTTCCTTCTTCGTCGGCGCGTAGACAAGGTGATAAGTCGCCCCGCAGCCCACGCATGCGCGGCGTCCGCCCATCCGCTTTACTATATTCTCATCCGGAACATTCACATCAATCGCATAGTCCACGGACTCGCCCGCGGCTTTCAGCGCACTGTCCAGGCTCTCGGCCTGCGGAATCGTCCGCGGAAAACCATCGAGGATGTAGCCTTTCCTGCAATCCGCCTGATGAACACGATCCACGACGAGATCGCAGACCAGTTCATCGGGTACCAGAAGTCCCTGATCCATATAGGTCTTTACCTTTTTTCCAAGCTCTGTGCCGTTCTTGATGTTTGCACGGAAGATATCACCGGTTGAAATATGCGGAATCCCGTATTTCCCGGCGATCTTCTTCGCCTGGGTCCCTTTTCCGGCGCCCGGCGCGCCTAACATAATAATCTTCATAATCCAGTCTCTCCAGTTTTTACCATATCATACCTGTGAACGCCGCGAAAGCCTGTACCCGATAGCCGTACAGGCTTTTCACCGTATTGATCAGTCGTTCAGGAATCCTTTGTAGTAGCGCACCAGCATCTGGGATTCAATCTGCTTGAGCGTCTCCAGGACAACACCCACGATAATGATGATGGACGTGCCGCCGAAGGATACGTCAGCTCCGAACATTCCGTTAAAGAAGATCGGAATCACGCATACGATAATCAGGCCAACCGCACCGATAAATACAATATAATTCAGAATTTTGCTCAAGTACTCCGTCGTCGGCTTACCGGGACGGATGCCCGGAATGAAGCCACCCTGCTTCTTGATATTGTTCGATATCTCGATCGGGTTGAAAGTAATCGACGTGTAAAAATACGCGAAGAAGACAACCAGCACGATATAGAGCAACAGTCCAAGCGAATAGATCGGCTGACTCGGATCACACCAGTTGGACGAGCTTAAGCCCGCAATGATTTTCGAGCCAATCCCTGTGCCGCCGCCCTTCCCAAGCAGCGATACAATAACGCCGGGAAAGCTCATCAGCGACGAGGCAAAGATAACCGGAATCACGCCCGCGGTATTCACCTTCATCGGAATATTCGTCGACTGTCCGCCGACCATCTTGCGTCCCTGCATCTTCTTGGCATACTGAACGGGAATCCTGCGCTCGCCTCCCTGCAGGAAGACAACGAAGACCACCGTTACCAGGATCACCGCAAGAATGATCACCGCCGCAAGCGCCGCATTCAGAATCGTCTTGCCCTGCATAAACTGCTCATACAGAGACACAAAATCGTCCGGAATTCTCGACGTAATGTTGATCAGGAGAACAATCGAGATGCCATTTCCGACACCATACTCCGTGATCTGTTCGCCGATCCACATCAGGAACGCACTGCCTGCCGTCATGGCCGCTACCGCAAGAATCACATTCGGCGCGTTGAACTCCTCGAGCAGTCCGCTGTTTCCGAAACCGATCGTCATGGCGATGCTCTCAATCAGTGCCAGCGCCACCGTCAGATAGCGGGAGATCATCTGGATCTTTTTGCGCCCATCTTCCCCGTCCTTCTGCATCTCCTCGAGCTGCGGAATCGCAATCGTGAGGAGCTGAACAATAATCGAGGATGTGATGTAGGGCGTGATGCTCAGCGCAAACAGTGACATACTGCTGAAAGAGCCGCCGGTGAACGCGTCAAAAAAGTTGAACGCGTCCCCGTTCTGCTGCGCAAACCATGCGGCGAAATACTCTCTGTTTACACCCGGAATCGGGAGCTGTGAGCCAAAGCGCACAACGATTAACATTAAAAATGTGAAGATCAGTTTTTTCCTGATATCCTCAATCTTAAATGCATTTCGCAATGTCTTGAACATCAGATCACCTCGGCTTTTCCGCCAAGAGCCTCAATCTTCGCCGCAGCACCCGCGGAAAATGCGTTGGCCTGGACGGTCAGCTTCTTGGTTAATTCTCCTTTTCCGAGGATCTTCACACCGTCATGCGGATTTCTGATGATCCCTTCTTCAATCAGAGTCTGTACGGAGACAACGCTGTCGTTGTCAAATCTCTCAAGTACGTCGATATTAATCGCAACGATCTCTTTGCTGTTGCGGCACGTGAAGCCTCTCTTCGGAAGCCTTCTGTATAAGGGCATCTGACCACCCTCAAAACCCGGCCTCGGAGCTCCGGAACGGGCCTTCTGGCCTTTGTGTCCCTTACCCGCGGTCTTGCCGTTTCCTGAACCATGTCCACGGCCTCTGCGGAAATTATCGCTCTGTCTGGAGCCCTCCGCGTACGTTAAATTCGATAAGTCCATTGTGACACCTCCTTACCTGCGATAATCAGATTTCTTCCACCTTCACCAGATGTCTTACATGCCAGATCATGCCGCGCACTGCGTCATTGTCCGGCAGCTCGACGGTCTTGTGCATCTTCTTAAGACCGAGCGCCTCTACCGTAGCTCTCTGCTTCGGAATCGCGCCAATCGGAGATTTTACCAGGGTTACTTTTAACTTCTCTGCCATGTCCGCTCTCCTCCTTATGCCAAAATCTCGTCTACGGATTTGCCGCGCTTCTTCGCGACTTCCTCCGGAGCGCTCAGGCTCTTCAGTCCATCGAGGGTGGCCAGTACCACGTTCTGCTTGTTGTTGGAGCCCAGCGACTTGGTACGGATATTCTTTACGCCCGCAAGTTCCACCACCGCACGGACAGCGCCGCCGGCAATAATACCGGTACCTTCCGGAGCTCTCTTGAGCAGTACGGAAGAACTGCCGAACTCTCCGATGACATCATGCGGGATACTGCTGTTGCTGTCCAGCGAGATGCGGACAAGCTTCTTCATCGCATCCTCCTTGCCCTTACGGATCGCTTCCGGAATTTCAAGGGCTTTTCCAAGGCCTGCACCTATGATGCCATTGCCGTCGCCGACGACCACCAGAGCCGTGAAACGCTGTGTGCGTCCGCCCTTGACCGTCTTGCTGACGCGCTTGATCGTCACGACCTTATCGGTCAGCTCCAACTGGCTCGCATCAATGATCTCATGTCTCATGCCTTTTCTCCTCCTCCTTTAGAAATCCAGACCCGCTTCACGGGCTGCATCTGCCAGCGCTGCGACTTTTCCATGATAAACGAATCCTCCACGGTCAAAAACAACCGTCTTGATTCCCTTCTCAAGAGCTCTCTCGGCAAGCACTTTTCCTACATATGCTGCCGCGTCTACGCTGTTCGTCTTCTCAAGCTCTGCCTTGATATCCTTCTGGAGAGTGGAAGCGGAGACGAGGGTATTTCCTGCGGTATCATCAATGATCTGCGCATACATATGCTGGTTGCTTCTGTATACGGCCAGACGCGGCTTCTCGGCAGTGCCGCTGATATGGTTATGCAGCCTGTAGTGCTTCTTGGCGCGTACTTCTTTTCTTGATTTCTTCTTAACCATCTCTACACTCTCCTTACCTATTTCTTACCGGTCTTGCCGACTTTGCGACGGATCACTTCATCCGCATACTTGATGCCCTTGCCCTTGTAGGGTTCCGGCGCTCTCTTGGCGCGGATCTCTGCCGCGTACTGTCCGACTTTTTCCTTGTCGATACCCTTGACGGTGATCTTGTTGCCGTCGACCACAGCCTCCAGGCCTTCCGGATCAATCATCTCGACCGGATGAGAATAGCCCAGGTTCAACGTCAGCTTCTTGCCGGACTTCGAGCAGCGATAGCCGACACCATTGACCTCAAGCACCTTCTCAAAACCGGTGTTGACGCCGGTCACCATGTTGGAAATCAGCGTTCTGGTCAGTCCGTGTAAAGATTTCATTTTCTTCAGGTCGTTCGGTCTCGTCACTACAACGTGCCCATCCTCGACCTTAATCGTCATTTCTGCGGGAAGCGTTCTCTCCAGCGTTCCCTTCGGACCTTTTACGGTCACCTTGTTTCCCTCGGCCACATCAACTGTGACGCCTGCCGGAATTGCTACCGGCAATCTTCCGATACGGGACATAAATCAAAAATCCTCCTTACTTAGATTTTCGGAAGGGACGGATGTGTCCCTTCTGTTTTCAGTAATTTACTGTCTTTCGGTCTGCCCCTCCACTAAACTCACACTTCGTCTTCGACTCGTGTTCGTTAAGTGTCGCGGCAAGCTTTCACACTAAGCTCATCCTTCACCTTCGGTTCGGATTCGCTAAGTGTGGGGTGCTACCAAACAAATGCCAGTACTTCTCCGCCTACGTTCAGCTCTCTTGCCTTCTTGTCGGTCATCACACCCTTGTTTGTGGAGATGATGGCGATACCCAGGCCGCCGAGCACCTTCGGAAGCTCGTCCTTGCCCGCGTACACGCGAAGACCCGGCTTGGAGATTCTCTTCAGTCCGGAGATGATCCTGTCACTCTTGTTATTGGCATATTTCAGGGTGATACGGATATCCTGGAAATTTCCGTTATCAACCAGCTCATACTTCTCAACATATCCCTCATCCACCAGGATGTCAGCGATCGCAAGCTTCATCTTCGATACCGGGATATCCACCGTATCATGCTTTCTGACGTTCGCATTACGGATTCTTGTGAGCATATCTGCGATTGGATCGTTCGTTGTCATTTTTCCTACCTCCTTACCGGTTACCAGCTTGCCTTTTTCACACCCGGGATCTGGCCAGCGTAAGCCAGCTCGCGGAAGCAGATTCTGCAGATTCCATATTTTCTCAGATAAGCATGCGGACGACCGC
>JAJPZP010000020.1 GCA_021204285.1 Lachnospiraceae bacterium
GAAAATGCACCTGCCGCAGAGCCTCCCATTCATCCATAAGATCGTACTCTCTTAGCAGCTCTCCCGGCAAATACTCAGGAATCTGTACCTGTCCGCCATCCAGCACCTGCCGCACCGCCTTCGTGACGGCGTTCGCGGTAAGTCCCGCAGTCAACGCATAGCGCGGCTGCATGACGTGGAGCAGCTTCTCATACGCTTCCGGCGCAAAACACTCCGGCTGCTGCATCCGGTACTTCTCCTTTTGCACCGTCACGACACCGCGGAAGATGAACTGCCCGCCCTTCAGAAAACGCTTACGAAGATAGGGCATATTGAACCAAACCGCCTGCACGCTGCCCTCTCCCACGCGGATCTGCACACTGAAGATCTGGTAATGACGGAAGCGCTGGATGCCGCTCACCGAAACGACCGTGCCGAAAACCGCGCACTTCCGCCCGTCCTCCAGCGCCGCAAAGTCCACCGGCTCCTCGTAGGTCTCATAGGCGCGCGGATAGTACTCCAGCAGATCCGCGATCGTGCGAATGCCGACCTTCGCGAACGGAACTGCCGTCTTCTCGCCGATGCCCTTTAACTCTGTGATGGGTGAATCCGGTTCCATGATTTCCCTCCGAACATTTGTTCTTCCTATTATAGATCATGATTTCGGTTTCATCAAGTCTGAAAATAAATAAAAGGACGTCAGCTCTAACAGCGACGCCCCTGAATACAAATGTATCATTGCCAAACTATCATCATTCTACAGACACGATGTAATAATAAATCGGCTGTCCGCCCGCGTGAACCTCCACCTCGACACCCGGATATTCCGCGGTGATCGCATCGCCAAGCGCCTGTGCATCTTCAGCGGAGACGTCTGCGCCATAATAAATACCGACAATCTCCGAGGAATCGTCCACGAGCTTCTCCAGCATCTCGCGCGCGGTCCCGGCCACATCGCTGCCAACCGCCAGAATACCCTCATCGCCGATGCCCATGATGTTACCCTCATGAATCTCCATGTGATCGATCGTAGTATCGCGGACCGCATAGGTGACCTCTCCGGTCTTCACGTTTTTGATCTGCGCCTCCATGGACTGAAGGTTTTCTTCCGGCGTCGCGTTCGGCTCGAAGCTGACCATGGCAGTGATGCCCTGCGGTACGGTCTTCGTCGGCACAACAATCACATTCTTGTCCTTCACAAGGCTGCTCGCCTGGTTCGCCGCGAGAATAATATTTTTATTATTCGGCAGGATGAAGATATTGTCCGCATTCACCTGCTCGACCGCCTCGATGATGTCCTCCGTGCTCGGATTCATCGTCTGACCGCCCTCGATCAGGTGATCCACGCCGAGCTCACGGAAGATCTCTCCCATGCCATCACCGACGGACACCGCAATGAAGCCCATGTCTTTCCGCTCTGCGGGCTGTGCGGCCTCCTTCTGGGCCTTCTGCTGCGCGGCGATCTTCGAAGCGTCCTTAATCAGTCGCTCCTCATGCTCGAGGCGCATATTGTCAATCTTCATATTGGAGAGCGGTCCATACGTAAGAGCCCGCTGAATGGCCAGCCCGGGATCATTCGTATGTACGTGCACCTTGATGATCTCATCATCGGCCACGACCACGATTGAATCTCCGATGGATTCCAGATAGGCCTTGAACTCCTGCTCTCTCTCTGCGCTCACCGGTTCGGGCAGCATAATCAGGAATTCCGTGCAGTAGCCAAATTTTATATCGGCCTCGGTCTCAGCACTGATCTTTACCGGCTTTGCGCCTGAAGCCCCCGCCGCAGAGTAATCCACTTTCTTGCCGAGCAGCACGTCGTACATGCCCTTCAGCACCTCGATGAGCCCCTGCCCGCCAGAGTCGACAACACCCGCCTCCTTCAGCACCGGCAGCATCTCCGGCGTCTTCTCCAGAATTGCCTCAGCCTCTTCGATAACAAGCCGCGTAAATTCAACGATATCCTCTTCCGTCTCGGCCAGCTCCGCGGCCTTGTCCGCCGCACCTCTGGCCACAGTGAGAATCGTTCCCTCCTTCGGTTTCATAACCGCCTTATAGGCCGTCTCCACCGCCTTCTGCATCGCGTTCGCAATGTCGACGACGTCCAGTTCCTCCTGATTCTGCATGGCTCTCGTAAAGCCGCGGAACAACTGGGAAAGGATGACGCCGGAATTTCCCCTCGCGCCGCGCAGAGAACCGGAGGAGATCGCCTTCGCCAGCGCGTACATATTCATATCCGTAAGGCTGCTGACCTCATGAACCGCCGACATGATCGTCATCGTCATATTGGTCCCCGTGTCCCCGTCCGGCACCGGGAATACATTCAGCTCATTGATCCACTCTTTCTTTGCTTCCAGATTCTTTGCCCCGCCAAGGAACAGCTTTGCAGCCATGGGGGCATCAACTGTTTTCATCAAAATGAAGCTCCTCCCTCATCAATCTATCACTCTCACGCCTTCGACGTACACGTCGGTTCTGCCGATCGTCATACCGGTGAACTCCTCAACCTGATATTTCACCGAATCGATCAGGTTTTCGGACACAACCGGAATATTCACACCATAAGCAACGATCACATGGAAGGCCAGATAGATCACGTTATCTTCAATTGAAACCTCGATCCCGCGTTTAATACTGTCCTTCTTCAAAAGCTTCATCAGGCCATCGCGCATATCGAGCGTGGCCATACCAACGATACCCGTGCATCCGAGCGCTACCGAACCCGCGTAAGTGGCAACCACATCCTCATCGATCGTTATATTTCCCAGCTCTGTGCTGATCATACCCTGCATACGAATACCTCCTTTTCCCTTTCTTGTTAGCCATAGTATACCCCATATGGCGGAAAATGGAAATTCTTTTTTTACCGTGCATATACTGAAAATAAGAAATCTTCTGTCAGACAGGAGGCGCAGCTCCGTGAGGGAAACCATCGGCTTTGTACTATTCTGGATCGGAATCGGTATTTTTATAACCCTGTTCCTGCCCGGTGATAATCTTTTTATCCGGATCCTGCTCTCCTCTGTCTTTCTGATCTGCGGCTATCAGTGCTATTCCTGCTGAAGTGTGACACATACAAAAAGGGCATCGCACCGCGACACCCTCTATGCCTTTCTTCGTCGGTCTGTCCTCTTAAGCCCGCTCAACCCTGCCGGATTTGAGGCAAGAAGTGCATACGTACATCTTCTTTGTCCCGCCTTCTGTCTTCACTCTCACAGACTTTACGTTCGGCTTCCACATCCGGTTGGACCTTCTGTGGGAATGGCTCACTTTGATTCCAAAGTGGACGCCCTTATCGCAAATCGCACATTTCGCCATCACTGCACCTCCTTAATGCATATTTGAGCACAGTGGCTCACAACTTCTGTTATTCTACCAGAATCGCCTGTTTTTTGCAAGCACTTTTTATTTCTCTTTGTCGTCATATTCATGGACAATATCGTCCACCGCCCTGTCGACCTCGGGGTCTGCGTTCTTTCCGGTAAAGCGGTTCACCAGATCCGGCACCATGTCGAGCACCTTCGTCACAGCGTCCTGATTCTTCACATTGACAAGACGAATACTGCCGTCCTTGATGACGAGTACCGCGCTCGGGGAAATCTTGCCCCCCAGGCCGCCCGCACCGTTGTTCTTGCTGTCGCTCGAACTCGCCCCGGCTCCCACGCCGAAGGAAACATCCACCAGGGGAAGGAGAATCGTGTCACCCACCGTGATCGCGTCGCCCACCACCGTCTTGGTGGAAATAAACTGATCCATCCCCTTGAAAAGGGACGCGACCGTCGAATCGAAACCATTGCTGTTTTTTTCGCTCATAAGATCCTCCTATCTCTCTTTCCAGCGCCCGTACATATACCGCACATCCCGGTTACGCCAGATCCGCAGCGCCGCGAAGAGCAGCACGTACAGCTGAATATGTCCACGAATTTCCAGATTTCCTTCCAGTATCTTCCGGTCAAAGTCCGGTGTGAGAGCAATTTTCCCCGGATACCAGGGACTGAGCACAGAAAGCACTCCCATGCACAGGCCGGTCGTCGACGGGTCGTCGAAGCCGAAGTGCAGCGCGCCCTCCACGCGGCGCGGCCGGTATCGCTTCCACAGGTGCTTCAGCTCCTTTAGCAGGAATGTCCTTGCCCTGATAAACTCATCCATTCGCCAGAAGGAGAGCAGCTCGTCCTTCTTTTGCAGGAGATTCTGCAGGGTCTCCCCGATGTGCCGGAGCTTACCGCAAAGACCCTGCATTGCTTCGGCAATCTTTCGGAATATCCCGCGGATTCTTTCACTGAGGGGAACGCGGGGCTTCTGTTCTCTGTGTTTTGTCTCCTTCGGAGAGTGTTGCGGGAAGTCACGCGGCTCTTCTGCT
Source organism: Lachnospiraceae bacterium (assembly GCA_021204285.1). GTDB lineage: Bacteria > Bacillota > Clostridia > Lachnospirales > Lachnospiraceae > Hominiventricola. The sequence goes on from JAJPZP010000020.1 coordinate 4,340, forward strand.
TTTTGATTCTGTGCCTCTCCAGCTCTCCCGGAACAACTCACAGTCTGTTCGCATTCTTGATGCCTGGCCTTGTCCGAAACCTCGTCCGAACTGTCATATGGCTGCCTGTCCGCGCTTTCCTCGCAAGAAACTTCCCTCACGCTCTCGCCCGATTGATCCTTCTGAACTGTTTCTATGCTCTTCTCTTCAGACCTCACCTGTACAGCCTCATCTGGAGAACTCGCCCGAGTAGTTTCCACTCTTTCCACGCCAGATATCTTATCCGCTTCTTCCTTCGCCCGCTTCGACTTCTTTTCTTTCTTCTTTCGGTGATCCGGCGGCTTCTCTTCCTTCTCGTCGAAAGGTCTCATGACTGTGAATCCAAGAATCTTTTCCTGCAGATCCTGAAACAATCCGCCGTCCTCACCCGGGTACAGCAGCCGGTAGCGAACGGACACAAAGTGCAGCAGCCAGCCGACCTTCGCCGTGACCTCCGCTCTCTCCTGCTTTTCCAGCTCCAGGCGGTAAGTCACCGGCACGAACAGCAACGCAAGCAGAATCAGCAGAATCAGCGCCAGTATGCTCAGTATCAGGATTCCCAATATCTTTAAAATTAACAAAAGTCATCCTCCTGAAAATACGACGCCGGATCAAAGCCGCCGATCTCCTGATAGAGCTCAAACACGATGCGCTCCGCCAGACGGTAGGCCTCCTGCTGTCCGATCGCGACGCCCACGATATCGAGCCGCTGCACTTCTGCAAATAAGGGCTGCGCAAGCATGATATCGTGAAAGATATCCAGCAGATTTCCCGGCGTGCTGGCCAGTGTGAGGTAATACACTCCCGGCTGCCGCTTGCCCTCCTCCGCCTTCCTGCGTATCTTCTCGATATTACAGGCTGCGTTCGGCCCCAGATAAAGCCGCTTATACCATCTCATCCCGGCCTCCCTATATAATAAAAGGGACTGCGGTTGCTCGCAGCCTCCTCCTACGCGCGGTTCTTCCAGAGGTTGTTCCGTTTCATCTCTGTATACTCGCCGTATGCTTTTTCCAGAATCTGCTTCTCATTTGGGAATTTCAACAAATGATACGCCTCATGATATTTGTAGTATCCGGAATCTAAAAAGTATTCTTCACGCTGTGGTTTGCTGTAGTAGCTGTCCGCCATCATCAGATACCAGTGGACGTCCTTCTCGATCACGTCCTCCGGCACCGTGAAGGTGTACTGGCTCTTGCCGACGTACTTGATGATCCGTGCGTCGACGCCGGTCTCCTCCCGCACCTCACGGGTCGCCGTCTGGGGATGCTCCTCCCCCGGCTCTACAGTCCCTTTTGGCAGCACCCAGCCCTCGTATTTATTCCTGTAATTTTTATACAAGAGCAGTATCTTGCCTCGAAATATCACCACACCGCCACAGCTCACTGCCTCGATCACTGCAATTCCTCCTGTCGTCTGGTGTGTCTCTTAAGAATGAATACAGCATACCATTTTTTCAGATACTTGACAAGATGAAACTTGCGGCTTCAGGCATACATAAACCCGGTGTAAAATGGGCAGACTGGTACCGACTTTATTGTGAACGGAGGTATTCCATGAATCTCGGCGAGGGCGGCTCCATCCGCATTCTGGACAGCCGCAACTTTCCCGCCTGCAGGAGCATGGCCTGCGCGCTGGTCGAGGTGGAACTCGGCGCGATGCGCGAGATCCACTGGCACACCAACAACGACGAGTTCCAGTATTATATCCGCGGTGAGACCCGCATGACCGTCT
>JAJPZP010000244.1 GCA_021204285.1 Lachnospiraceae bacterium
TACCAAAGGAGTATAATTTCAATATCTTTTCGGTATGGATAGGAAAGCGGACGGATATGGAACGAACAGAGGCGCTGGAAAAGCTGATAAGTGCTTTCGAAGCCTATTATGATATAAAAAGAGAGACGCAGGAGCCTTTCGTGGCGGAGGCGGAGTTCAGTCTCCACGACGAACAGTATTTCCTGATCAAGAGCGCGCAGATCAGCGAGGTGGACACGAAGGAATTTGTCTATTTTGCATCTGTGGAGACGCTTGATACAGAGACGCTTGCCGGACTGGACGCGGCTGCGTGGGAGCGCGGTATTGCAAAAGTGCAGCCGCACGCCGACCATCGGAACAGCGATGTGATTCTCTATATTCTGGCTGATAAGATCGAGCCGGAAGCGTTGACGCAGATAAAGAAGCTGCGCCACTACAAGAGCTACCGCCATGGGTTTCATGGCTGGAGCCATTACCGTTTGGCTGTGATTGAGCTTTCTTCAGGGAAAACGGCCAGCAACCGCCAGGGTCGCGACCAGGAGAAGCTCGTGAACAACATTATACAATCCACAAAGGAAGGGAGTAGTAAAAAATGACAGCATTACTTATTATTCTTGCAGCTATCGTTCTGCTCGTCATCGGCTATGTATTTTATGGTTCATGGCTGGCGAAGCAGTGGGGCATTGACCCGAGCAAGAAGACCCCGGCAATCGAGATGGAGGATGGCGTTGACTATGTCGCGGCTCCGTCGGCAGTTCTGATGGGACATCATTTCTCATCGATCGCAGGTGCAGGCCCGATCAACGGACCGATTCAGGCGTCTGTGTTTGGCTGGTTGCCTGTGTTTCTGTGGTGTGTGATCGGAGGTATTTTCTTTGGCGGTCTGCAGGACTTCGGTTCTCTGTTTGCCTCTGTTCGCAATGAAGGAAAATCTGTTGGTGAGATCATCAAATCCTCGATGGGCAAGCGTGCGCAGAAGCTCTTCACGATCTTCGCGCTGCTCGTTCTGATCCTGGTTATCGCCTCCTTCGTCAACGTCGTGGCGGGTACCTTTGCTACCGCGGCCGGCTCTGAGGTGATGTTCGGCATCGTGGCGAACCCGACCGGCAACCAGACGACGGCCATGATTTCACTTCTGTTCATCGTTCTGGCTATCATCTATGGTATCCTGACGAACCGCCTCGGCATGAAGACCGGCCCGGCGACAGTCATCGGCATCATCGGTATCGTGATCGCCGTTGCTATCGGCCTGAACTTTGGACTGGCTCTGCCGCGCTTCTGGTGGATCGTCCTGATCGGCGTTTATATCACGATCGCATCTCTGCTGCCGGTATGGATCATGCTGCAGCCGCGTGATTATCTGTCCAGCTTCCTGCTGTACGGCATGATCATCCTGGCACTGATCGGTATCGTGTTCTCAGCCTTCACGGGCACGGCGACCTTCGAGCTGCCGATGTTCACCGGCTGGAGCAATTCTCTGGGAACGCTGTTCCCGACCCTGTTCATCACGGTTGCCTGCGGAGCCTGCTCCGGTTTCCACAGCCTGATCGCTACCGGTACCTCCTCGAAGCAGCTTGCCAATGAGGGCGACGCGAAGGTGATCGGCTACGGCTCCATGCTGATTGAGTCCGCACTGGGTATCATCTCCCTGATCGCGGTCGGCATGGTCTTTACGAAGTACACTGCCGGCGAGTTCGGTTCTCCGGCAGTTGCGTTCGCAAGCGGTATCGCGACGATGTTCGGTACAGAGTCTCCGTCCTACAACACGATCTACGCGCTGCTGACGCTGGCGGTTTCCGTGTTTGCGCTGACGTCTCTGGACACCGGTACCCGTCTTTCCCGCTTCATGTTCTCCGAGCTGTTCCTGAAGGAGGATGAGAAGTCCTACAAGGATGCTGACGGTATCCGTTCCGTGCTGGCGTATCCGCTGGTCGGCACCGCTTTCATGGTTATTGTAGGCTGCGTCCTCGGCGGTCTGAGCCTGAGCCAGATCTGGGGTCTGTTTGGAGCTGCGAACCAGCTGCTCGCCGGTATCGCTCTGATGGCCGTGGCTGCCTGGCTTGGCAATGTCGGCAGGAACAATAAGATGTTCTACATCCCGATGGTGTTCATGCTCTGCGCGACGCTGTGCAGCCTGGTTCTCACGATCCGGAATAAGATCGTCCTCATCGGTGCCGCTTCCGCGGCCTGGGGCGACTGGTTCCAGCTGATTCTCGCCGCCGCGATGGTGATCCTTGCGATCTTCCTCGTTGTGGAAGGTGTGCAGGTATTCAGCAAGCAGTCGAAGAAGCAGAACGCGTAAAAAAAGTGGTTGACTTGATCGATTTACAATGCTATAATACATATCGCTGAGCCGGAAAGGCTCGGCGATGTGCGGAAGTGTCGGAATTGGCAGACGAGCAAGACTAAGGATCTTGTGCTCGCAAGGGCGTGTGGGTTCAAGTCCCATCTTCCGCATAGAGCAGATATGAATGCTCTTAAAAAATTTCATATGGCTTGCGGAAGTGTCGGAATTGGCAGACGAGCATGATTCACGTTCTTGTGAGCGTTTCGCTCGTGTTGGTTCAAGTCCCATCTTCCGCATCAGGAAATCCCCGGAGAGTAGATCTTCGGGGATTTCTTTTTTGCTATTTTTACCGCGTTGTCGCCTGCAGAACGCCGTCCGTCGTGACCTCCGCGCCGAAGGAGAGCTCCGTCAGGCGGCTATACAGCGTTTCCGGCGCACTGATGACGGAGAGCGCCTGCCCGCTGCCCTTTCGCTGACAGGGGACGAGCTGGATGTCAAGAGAACCATCCGTCTCAAAGGAAGTCTCCAGCAGCAGCGTCTCACCGGTCTGATTGCTGAAGAGATAGTTGCCGAGGCTGTAGATGATGGGGACACCGTTGTAATACTCAAAGCCCTGGAGTACATGCGGATGACAGCCGACGATCAGATCGGCGCCCGCGTCGATATAGCCCTGCGCGAGCGTGCGCTGGTAATCTTCTGGCGTCTCATTGCGCTCGATACCCCAGTGGACGAAGACGATGACATGGTCATATTCCGCATCCGCTTCTGTGATGGTGGCATTGAGCCGGGTTGCATCATAGGTCTGGAAAAGGCCGGGCTGGCTGCTGGTGGCGTACCACTCGTAGGATGGCGAGACGCGTGTCGCGCCAAAGATCGCGAAACTCTGTCCGTTTACTGTGCAGACCGCAGGCGCGGAGGCCTCTGCGAGGTCGTATCCGCCGCCAATGTAGGTGATTCCGGCCTGGCTCAGGGTGTCCAGCGTATCGCAGAATGCGTCCTGCCCGTAATCCAGCGCATGATTATTTGCGAGCGTGACGATGTCTGCTCCCAGATCCTGCAGGATGGACACATACCGGGGATCGGTCCGGAAGGTATACTGCTTGCCCTCTTTCGGCTCGCCACGCAGACTGAACGGGAATTCTTCATTTAACAGGAAAAGATCCGCATTCTGCATATGGGACAACATCTCTTCATCTGCGATTGCGGCTATGCCGGAGCTGTCGTAGGCGCCAAGATAGAGCTCGGAAAACAGAACGTCACCGGCGAAGGCCAGGGTTGCGGTATCGGAAGGCTCCTCTTCTTCACTGGCCGCACTCTCCTCTTCGGTGTTCTCATCCTCGTCGATTTCTTCCGGGACTGTACTTTCTGCGTTTAAAATCGTCTCCTCTGTATTTTTTGCTGTTTCCGTTTCTTCCGGCTCTGCGGCAGAGCTCTCTTCGCTTTCGGCGACTGTGGCCGTTTCCTCCGGTTCCGTTGTAGATGTATTTGCCCGGAGAAACAGGAGGTATCCTCCCACCAACAGGATGCCGGCCACAACTCCGATTTTTAATCCTCTTGCTAAATGCTTCATAAACACCTCCGCCTGGAGTATAGCATGATTCGGCATGAAAAGCTATTTCTTTTGGGGGAATGGTCTGCTATACTGTTGGTGAGAGTGATTAAACAGGAGGACGGCTGAATGTTGATTCAGAATGGACGGGTTGTGGATCCTGTGCCAGGCACAGATGCAGTTATGGACATCCGCATAGAAGGATCGCGGATTACGGAGACGGCAAAGAATCTGGAAAGCGCAGGAGAACAGGTGATAGATGCGTCGGGGCTGATCGTTGCGCCGGGACTGATGGACGCCCATGTGCATTTCCGCGACCCGGGCTTTACTTATAAGGAAGATATTCTGACCGGAGCTGACGCTGCGGCTCGCGGTGGTTTCACGACAGTGATATGCATGGCGAATACGAAGCCGGTGGTCGATAATCTGGAAACGCTTGCCTATGTGCAGGAAAAAGGGGAGCGCGCTGCGGTACATGTGCTGCAGGCGGCGGCGGTCACAAAGGGCCTGCAGGGCCGTGAACTCACAGACATGGAGGCATTGGCGGATGCGGGGGCGGCCAGATTCACGGATGACGGTATTCCGATCATGGATGAGAAGCTCCTGATCGCCGCGATGGAGAAAGCGAGGGAACTGGGACTTCCGCTCTCCCTTCATGAGGAGGATTCCGCGCTGATCGCCGCGCCGGGTGTACATCAGGGAAAAATATCGGAGCAGCTGCACTACGGGGGCGCGCCGCGCGTGTCGGAGGATGTACTTGTTGCGCGGGACTGCATGCTTGCGCTCCACACGGGCGCACGCGTCTGCATTCAGCATATCAGTTCCGGAAATTCAGTGGAGCTCGTACGGCTGGCGAAGCGGCTGGGAGCGGACATCCACGCGGAGGCGACGCCGCAACATTTTACCCTGACGGACGAGGCTGTCCTGCAGTATGGAACGCGTGCGCGGATGAATCCACCGCTGCGCACAGAGGAAGACCGTCTTGCGATTATTGAAGGCTTGAGAGACGGCACAATCGATATGATCGCGACGGATCACGCGCCGCACAGCGAGGAAGAGAAAGCGCGCCCGCTGGCGGATGCGCCGAGCGGAATCATCGGACTGGAGACCTCGCTCGGACTGGGGCTTAAGTCTCTCGTAGAACCGGGCTATCTGACGCTGGCGGACCTGCTGCGGCTCATGAGCCGTGCACCGGCGGAGTTTTACAATATGATACCGGGCCGTATCGAAGCGGACGCGCCGGCGGATCTGGTGATTTTCGGGGAAAAAGAACGCTGGAAGGTGGAAAGTTTTGCCTCAAAAGCAAAAAACAGCCCGTTTCTGGGCTGGGAGCTGCCGGGCAGAGTGCATTACACGATCTGCGCCGGGAAAATTGTATATTCGGGATGATACCATACAGCCTTTCACGGCATGACCGGCATGTCGTGAAAGCGCACATTCAGGGAGTGCCGTTCTGTTTTGCGCGCAGATGTTCCATGTAAATGTTTATTGCCTCCCGGTCTTCCGGATTCAGCGAGTCATAGAGCAAAACGAATTTCTGCCGCTCGTCAGGCCTGGGTATGTCCTCCGGACGCAGGCCCTTGAAAAGCTTTTGCAGTGGAATCTGGTGAAAATCCGCAATACGGATAGCTGTGGCGATATCGGGAGTTCTCCGGCCATTTTCGTAATGGGAATAGACCTGTCGGGATATATGCAGTTCACGGCTGATCGCTTCCTGTGTCAGCCCTTTGTAATGCCGGAGAGTCCGGAGCGTCTGCCCGAAGTCTTGGCGTGCCATGAAAGCACCTCTTTTGTAATATGGATTTGCCTGGCGGGAGCGGGCCGGTTCACCGCGCGCTCCCGCCTGTTTTGTGTGCGCGCCAGTCCGCCGTGCGTGCGCTCGAGAGCCTGCGGCTCTCTCGCTCACGGGCTTCGCCCTATAGAGCCACCGATCTGGTCAGAAAACCGCAAGCGGTTTCTGCGTGTCCGGTGTTCTCGTGCGCCAGTCCGCCGTGCGTGCGCTCGAGAGCCTGCGGCTCTCTCGCTCACGGGCTTCGCCCTATGGATCCACTGGCCGATCAGAAAAACCGCAAGCGGTTTTCTGCTCATCCAGCGTCTCTGCACGGCTCATTGCCTACGTGCATTATACCAATTTCCAGGATTTTCCTGTGGATTTACGCTGAAACGGAGAATAAATACATAGAGTAGATACTTATATTATATATAGTTGCTATTTTGATACAAAATGATGTAAAATAAGCTTCTT